>JALOPN010000017.1 GCA_025453875.1 Gemmatimonadaceae bacterium
GCGACGCGTCGCGCGCCGTCGGCCACCGCGTCACCCGGCTGGATGTAGCCGAATCCGGGGTCGGGGCGACTGGGCACGACGCCCACGGTGACCAGCGCGTGCTGTGTCTCCGCCACGGTTGCGGCCTGATCGAGTGCCGCGCGAAATCGCGCCACGTCGCCAATGGCCCAATCGGCGTGCACGCAGACCATCACCGCCTCGGGGCCCGCGCGCCGCTGAATCTCGTGGGCGGCCCAGGCCAGCGCGGCACAGGTCCCCGCTGGCCGTGGCTCCGGAATCACGTGCCCGGTCGGCAGACTCGGACAGAGCGCGGCGACGCCGTCGGCCAACGAGGCATTGGTCAGCACGAGCGTCCGCTCGGCCGGCGCGATCGGCGCGAGCCGGTCGAGCGTATCGGCCAGCATCGGCGCGTCGCTGACGAGCGGCAGCATCTGCTTCGGGCGCTGCGGGGTGGACAACGGCCAGAAGCGCGAACCCACGCCACCAGCGAGCACGACGGCCCATCGGGTCATGCAGACTCCTCGGTGCCGTCGCCCCCGTCGGCGTCGGACACACCGGCAAGGGCAACAACACGCGCGTACAGCCGTCGCGGACTGAACGGCTTGGTCATGAACTCGGCCACGCCGAGCGATTCGGCGTCGCGATACTGTGCATCCTGACCCGCCGCCGTGAGGACGAGGCAGGGCAGGTCGCGGAAGCGGGCGTCGGCGCGCAGGGTGCGCAGCACGTCCAGCCCGCTCATCCCCGGCAGCATGAGGTCGAGCACGAGCAGTCGCGTATCCGGGCGCGCCTCCATGGCGGCGAGCGCGGCGGGGCCGGTTTCGGCCAGCGCGACCTCGAAAGGGCCCTGCTCCAGTCGCGTGCGGATGATCCGACCGATGTGCGGCTCGTCATCCACGACCAACACCGGCACGCGCTCGAGCATCGTCGCTGCGGGCACGCGTCAGACGAGCGCCGCGATCTGCGCGCGATGCCGGCGCAGGTCGAACAGCAACTGCGCCAGGTTGGCCTCGCGGCGCACGAGCACCAGCAGGAACGCATCGGTCGAGATCGCGGCGATCACCGCGAGTCCGCGCTCATACTCCAGCACGGAGAGGCCGAACGGACCGCGGGCGAGCGCCTGCGCGAGGTCGCCGGCGGCACCCACGAGCGGCGGCACGTGGGCCGCCAGTCCATCCGGATCGAGTCCCGATTCGACGGCGCCATCGATCAGCAGTCCGTCGCGTCCCAGGACGACAACGGCGTCCACGCCTTCGCGGCGACGCAATACGCTGACGAGGTCTCGAATCGTGGGCATGCGGCCCTGCTCCGGTGTAAGGGGAAGAACGGGAGGGTGGCGCGCGCCGTCGCGTCGAGCGACCCGCGGTGCGAGGTCACGCTACTGAGCCACGTTGGCACGCGTCAAGGGCAGGACGGCGTGACGGGGCGTGACGCAACGGAAGGCGTCCGCGAGGGCTCGCGTGTCGCTTGCCCCGACGGGAGCGTTCGGGGTATGCTACGCCTCGCACGTTCCCCGTCTTCTACGTCGACCCCGCACCGTGTTGCCAGCTCTTCGTCGCCCCCGCTCGTCGTTTGGCGCCCTCTCGCGTTCGTCGCGGCGAGGCGTGGCGTTGTTCGCGGCGCTCGCGGTGCTCGGTGGCAGCGCCTGCGATCAGACCGACCCTTTCCGCGGTGTCGCCACCTCCGAGAACGTGATCACGGGGCTGGGGATGGCCGCGCTCTCCACGGGCACGACGGCGCCCACCGCGCTCGATTTCTTTCTGCGGACGGCCGTGCGGCCAGCGGTCGATGGCTCCGGCGGAGCGAACTTCCAGCTCGCGCTCGACGTCGATGCCCAGGGGCGTGTGCTGCTCATTCCGGTCGCCGCGCTTCTGAACACGCGCGTCGCCCCACCCACCGTTGGCTTGGTGCGCTCATCCATCGCGTTTGACCAGCTCGGACGCGCGCCCACGTCCGGCTTCGTGACCGACTCCACCGTCACCGCCGCGGTGGGCGAGACGTGGGTGGTGCAGATCCAGGCCGGCTTGTGCACGTTCCGCGACCCGCTGTACGGCAAGCTGGTCGTCGACGGCGTCAATCAGCAGACCGGACGCCTTGCCGTTCGCTTCCTCTTCAACGCCAACTGCGGCTATCGCGACCTCACTGAGGGCGTGCCGCGCAACTGAGTCTCGCATGCACGATATCCGCCTCCTTCGCGATCAGATGGCCCATCTCCGCGAGGGGATGCGGCGCCGCGGCAAGCTCGAGGAACTGACGCCGCTGCTCGATCGCGCCGAGGCGCTCGAGAAGGAACGCCGCGACTCGATCCGCGTCGCGGAAGAAGCGCAGGCCGAGCGCAATCGCATCTCGCAGGACGTCGCGAAGCGTCGCCGCGCCGGCGAAGACGCCGACGCGCTCATGGCCGAGGGGCGCGCCATCGGTGAGCGCATCGCCGCACTCGAGACGCGACGGCAGGCCGTGGAGAGCGAAGTCTCCGACATCCTCCTGCAACTCCCCAATCTCACGCTCGAGGAAGTCACCGAGGGCGGGGAAGAGGCGAACCGGGTGGTGCGGACGTGGGGGACGACGCGCGAAGGCGACGTCGGCATCGCGCCGCACTGGGAGGTCGGTGAACGTCTCGGCGTGCTCGACCTGCCGCGGGGCGCGAAGATCGCCGGCTCGGGCTTCATCGTGTATCGCGGCGGCGGCGCCCGCCTCGTGCGGGCGCTCATGAACTTCATGCTCGATCTGCACGTCGAGGAACACGGCTACGAAGAGCTCTGGGTCCCCCTCCTCGTCAACCGCGCCACACTGACGGGCACCGGGCAGCTGCCCAAGTTCGAAGAGGACATGTACGCCGTCCCGAGCGACGACCTGTTCCTCATTCCCACCGCCGAAGTACCTGTCACCAATCTCTATCGCGACGAAATCCTCGAGCCCGGCGACATGCCGCGCGCCTTCGTGGCGTTCAGTGCGTGCTTCCGACGCGAAGCGGGATCGGCGGGCAAGGACACGCGCGGGCTGTTGCGAGTGCACGAGTTCGACAAGGTGGAGCTGGTGCGCTACGCGACGCCGGAAACATCGCGCGCGGAGCTTGAACTGCTCACGTCGCACGCCGAGACGGTGCTGCAGCGCCTCGAGCTGCCGTATCGTGTGTTGCAGTTGGCCGCCGGCGACACCGGCTTCTCGAGCGCCATGACCTATGACCTCGAGGTCTTTGCGCCCGGCGTCGGCAAGTGGCTCGAGGTGTCCTCGTGCTCGGTCTTCACCGACTTCCAGGCGCGTCGCGCGAACATTCGCTACCGCGCCGCCACTGGTGAGAAGCCGCGCTTCGTGCACACGCTGAACGGCTCGGCGCTGGCCTTCTCACGCATCATTGCCGCGTTGCTCGAGCAGCATCAGCAGCCGGATGGCAGCGTGCGTGTGCCCGCCGCACTGCAGCCGTATCTGGGGCGCGACACGCTGCGCTGAGATGCTCCGCCGCGCGTCGCCGTTCCTCCTCGTTTCGATCGGCGTCGCCCTGCTGCTCGGGTGGTACGTCCTCTACACGCAGCGCGTCGTTCGCGAGCTCCGCGCGGCGGCGCGTCTGCAGGGACGGCTGTCGTCGCGGATCTACTCGGCGCTGGCGGACACCGGCAGTTCCGAAGGCACGCGCCTGCAGGCGCTGCTCGATCTGGCCGGGCAGGTCCGTGAGTCGGGGGTGCCCCTCGTGTTGCTTGATCCCGAGGGGAACGTCGCCGACACCGCCAACCTGCCGCTTCGGCTCGTGGGGGGCGCGCTCGGCGACTCGGCCGATTCGGTCACGGTGCAACGCATGCGCACCGCCGACTCGCTCGCGCTGCGTGCATACGTCGATGCACTCGACGAACGCGACGCCGCGATCGAAGCACCCGGTGCGGGCACCGTGTACATCGGCGACAGCCAGTTGGTGCGTGGCCTGTCCACGATCCCCATCGTGCAGTCGGGGGCGATCGGTCTGTTGTTGCTCTTCGGCGCGTGGGGACTGCGCGAGCGGGGACGCGCCGAGCGCGAGAAGGTGTGGGCCGGCATGGCGCGCGAATCCGCGCATCAGCTGGGCACGCCGCTGTCGTCGCTCGCCGGCTGGGTCGAACTGCTCGCCGACGATCCCGACGCCGATCCGTCGGTGCAGCGGGCCGTCACGCACATGCAGCAGGATCTCGCGCGTCTCGACCGCGTCTCGCACCGCTTCGAGCGGATCGGACGGCCACCGCGACGTGATGCCGTCGAGCTCGGCGCGCTGGTCGATCGGTTGGCGGCGTACTTCGCCGCGCGCGTGCCACAGGGGTCGCGCAAGGTCATCGTGCGCGCGGAACATCCCGACGACGCGCTCGTGATCGCGGGCGATCAGGTGTTGCTCGAGTGGGTGCTCGAGGTGCTGACCAAGAACGCCCTCGATGCCCTGGGCGGGCGTGGTGGTGAAGTGGTCCTCAGTGCGTCGCCCGTCGCCGAGGGTGGCGCGCGCATTCGCGTCCGCGACGACGGGCCCGGTGTCCCGAAGGCGCTGCGCAAGAAGATCTTCGAGGCGGGTGTCACCACGAAGGAGCGGGGCTGGGGGATCGGACTGGCACTCGCCCGCCGCATCGTCGAGGAAAATCACGGCGGGCGGCTCGTACTGGCGAACGAGGGGCCGGGCGCGACCTTCGACGTTATCTTGCCCGGATGACTTCCGTCTGGCATGGCTCGTTGTTCGATGTTCCGCCCGCTGCGCCCAGCGCGCCCTCGGTGGATCTTGCCCGGCTGCTCGCCGGCCTCAATCCGGCGCAGCACGCCGCGGTCACGCACGACGAGGGGCCGATGCTCGTCCTCGCCGGCGCCGGCTCCGGCAAGACGCGCGTGCTCACCACGCGCATTGCGCGGCTGATCGCACAGCGCGGCATCCCCGCGCGCGAAATCCTCTCGGTGACCTTCACCAACAAGGCCGCCGGTGAGATGCGCGAACGCATCGGGCGACTGCTGGGCGAAGAACCGCGCGGCATGTGGAGCGGCACCTTCCACAGTCTGGGCGCGCGGTTGCTGCGCCGCTACGCGCATCTCGTTGGTCGCACGGCGGCGTACACCATCTACGACGAGGACGACGCGCTCACGCTCTGCAAGCGCGTGATGGAGCGTCGGCGCGTCGATCCCAAGACGACTGCCCCCAAGGCGGTGCTCGCCGCCATCTCCGACGCCAAGAACGCGCTCGTCACGCCCACGGAGTACGCCTCGCTGGCGCGGGATCCGTTTGCCCAGGCGGTCGCCGGCGTCTACGCCGATCTCGACGCCGAGTTGCAGCGCGCCAACGCCGTCTCCTTCGACGATCTGCTCGTGTTGCCCGTGCGATTGCTGGAGCAGCACGAACCGGTGCGCGCCGAGTTGCAGCGACAGTTCCGACAGGTGCTCGTGGACGAGTATCAGGACACCAATCGCGCGCAGTATCGCTTCGTGCAGCTCGTTGGTGCCGCGCACGGCAACGTGATGGTGGTGGGCGACGATGACCAGTCGATCTACGGCTGGCGTGGTGCCGACATCCGCAACATCCTCGACTTCGAGCGGGACTTCCCCGGCGCGGCCGTCGTGCGACTGGAAGAGAACTATCGGTCCACCCCACAGGTGCTGGCCGTGGCGAACGCGGTGATTTCCGGCAACACGGAACGCCGCGGCAAGACGCTGCGGGCGACGCGTCCTGCGGGAGAACCGGTCGTGCGCGTCGGGACACTCGACGAACGCGACGAAGCCGACTTCGTGGCCGACACGATCGTCGATCGCCTCAGCCGTGGCGGCGTCGCACGCAACGAGTGTGCGGTGCTGTATCGCACGAACGCCCAGAGCCGCGCGTTCGAAGATGCGTTTCGACGGCGCGGCATCCCGTATCGCCTCGTCGGCGCGGTGCGCTTCTACGATCGCCGGGAAATCCGCGATCTGATGGCGTATCTCAAGCTGATCGCCAATCCGTCTGATGACGAGGCGTTCCGTCGCGCCGTGGCCGCGCCCAAGCGCGGGCTCGGGGAAACGAGTGTCGCGCAGTTGTCCGAACTCGCGCGCGACGCCCGGTGCTCGATGCTGGCGGCCGCTGGTCGTGCCGAGCTCCTGTCACCGTTCCGTCCGGCCGCGCGCGAAGGATTTGCGTCGTTCGCCCGCCTGATCGGCGACTTCCGCGCGCGCGCCGTCGATGCCGCGGTGGACGAGTTGCTGCGGGCGCTCGTGGACGCCATTCGCTACGAAGATCATCTGCGCGCCGAAGGGCCCGAAGGGCTCGACCGCATCGACAACGTGCGCGAACTCATCGCCGGTGCCGCGGAAGTGGTCTCGGATGATGGGGGCGAGGTCGGCCTCACGCCGCTCGATCACTTTCTGCAGCAGGCCACGCTCGTCGCGGGTGCCGATGCGCTCGATCCGAATGCCGATGCCGTCACGATGATGACGATGCACAACGCCAAGGGCCTCGAGTATCCGCTCGTGTTCCTCACCGGACTCGAAGACGGGCTCTTTCCGCTCGCGCGCGCCGCCGAGGACCCGTCGCAGCTGGAAGAGGAGCGGCGCCTGTTCTACGTCGGGGTGACACGCGCCGAACGCACGCTCTTCCTCACCCATGCCGAGCAGCGGCGACGCAACGGTGAGTTCATGGCCTCGATGCCGTCGCGCTTCCTGCGGGAGATTCCGAAGGGGATGGTGCTGCGCACGGATACGCGGCGCGTGCTCACCGAGGGACGCGGCCGCTTTGGCGCCGATGAGTTCGGCGAATCGGCGCGTGGCGGTGGCGTGAGCTGGCGACAGGCCGATGGCAACGAGACGCGTCGGCGCAGCACCCCGGGACCGTACGGCAGCGCCGGGTTCGGTGGCAACGCGTTCGACGGTCGCAGTCGCGTCGATGCGGGCCGGTCGCGCGGCCGCAGTATCGATCCCGGCAGTTGGCGCGGTGGACGGAGCGATGAGGCGGTGGCGCCGGAAGATGAATCGCAGGATGCACCCATGCTGCGCGTCGGCGAACGCGTGCGACACGCGAAGTTCGGCGGCGGCACCATCGCCGAGATCACCGGCAGTGGTCGAGACGCCAAGGTGCGCATCGATTTCGATGACGAGGAAGTCGGCCGCAAGACGCTCGTGATTGCCCAGGCGAAACTCGAACGCGGGTGGGAGTGACATGGCGGTCTCTGAACAGGATGTGCGGCACGTCGCCGCACTCGCGCGGCTCGGTCTCGACGAAGCGCGCCTTCCGTCGCTCGTCACCGAACTGAACGGCATCCTCGCGCACATGGAACTGCTGCAGCAGGTCCCGATCGCCGAAGGTGCCCTCGCACCGGACGCCGCGAGCGGACTGCGCATGCGAGAGGACGTGGTGCAACCGGTTCCGTTCGCCACACCGCGCGAGTCCTTTGCACCCCTCATGCGCGACGGGTTCTTTCTGGTGCCGCGCCTCGCAACGCACGGTGCGGCGGGGCAATCCGCCGCTGGCCGCAGCGCTGATGACGCGGGCGATGACGCATGAGTGAGCGCGATCTGCTGGCGCGTCCGGCGGCCGACGTGGCGGCCGAGATCGCACGTGGCGCCCTCGCGCGGACCGCCGCACTCGATGCGTCACTCGATGCCGCGCAACGCGTGCGCATCGGGGCCGAAGGGCTCAATGCGGTACTCTGGCGCGACGACGCGGCGGCACGCGACGCGGCCAACCGCGCGGCGGCCGGTGCGCTCTGCGGCCTTCCGGTGCCGGTCAAGGACAACATTGCCACGCTCGGGCTGCCCACCACCTGCGGCTCCCGCATGCTCGAAGGCTATGTGAGCCCCTTCGAAGCCACCGCGGTCGCGCGACTGCGTGCCGCCGGGGCGATCGTGCAGATGAAGACCAACATGGACGAGTTCGCGATGGGCTCGTCCACCGAGCACAGTGCGTGGGGACGCGCGCAGCACCCCCTCGATGCGACACGCGTGCCGGGAGGATCCTCGGGCGGGTCCGCCGTGGTCGTCGCGGCTGGCGTTTCGCGCATCGCCCTGGGCTCCGAAACCGGTGGCTCGGTGCGGCAGCCTGCAGCGTTCTGCGGCATCGTGGGCGTCAAGCCGACATATGGTCGCGTCTCGCGGCATGGTCTCGTGGCGTTTGCGTCGTCGCTCGATCACATCGGTGTGTTCGGTCAGACGGTCGACGACGCGGCGCTCGGGCTCGGTGTGATTGCCGGCGTCGATCCGCTCGACAGCACCTCGGTGGATACACCGGTGGGCGACTATCGCGCAACGCGCGACGCGGATGGGCCTCGTCCGCTTGACGGTGTGGTGGTGGGCTGGCCGCGCGAGTACTTCCCCGACACGCTCGACCCCGCCATGCGCGCGCTGCTCGAACGCGCGGCCGACACGCTGCGCGCGCTCGGCGCAGAGATTCGTGAGGTGTCGCTGCCGCACACCGCACTCGCGATCCCGGTGTACTACATCGTCGCGCCCGCCGAGGCGTCGAGCAACCTCGCGCGCTTCGACGGCGTGCGTTACGGTCGCCGCGTCGACCCGGGGCAGGGGCTGCGCGGGATGTACGAGACCACGCGCTCCGAAGGGTTCGGCGCTGAGGTCACGCGCCGAATTCTGCTCGGCACGTATGTGCTGTCGGCGGGCTACTACGACGCCTACTACAAGCGTGCGATGGCGGTGCGTGCGTTGATTGCGGACGACTTCCGCCGCGTGTTCGCGAGCGGTGTGCACGTGCTGTTCACACCCACGACGCCGACCGTCGCGTTCGAAGCCGGCTCGAAGTCCGACCCGTACGAGATGTACCTCAGTGACATCTTCACCGTGACGGCCAATCTCGCCGGCATCCCGGCGATGTCGCAGCCCATCGGACGCATTGATGGGCTGCCCGCGGGTGGCCAGCTCATGGCGTCGCACTTCGATGAGGCCACGATGTTTCGTGTGGCCTATGCGCTCGAGCGCGCGCTCGGTGCGGAGGCGCATCGATGAGCGCCTCCATCGACGCGACGGTCGGCTTCGAGATGGTCATCGGTCTCGAGATCCACTGTCAGCTCCGCACCAACTCGAAGCTTTTTTCGGCCGCGAGCGCGAACTTCGGTGACGCACCCAACGCGAACACCGATGTCGTATGTCTCGGCCTGCCGGGCGCATTGCCCGTCTGCAACCGTCGCGCCATCGAACTCGCGACGCGTGCGTCGCTCGGCCTGGGCTGCACGGTGCATCCGGTCAGCGTCTTCGCGCGCAAGCACTATTTCTATCCTGACCTGCCGAAGGGCTACCAGATCTCGCAGTTCGATCGCCCACTGGCCACCGCCGGACGCGTGGTGATCGGCGTCGAGCCCGACGGGTCGCCACGCGCCATCCGCATCACGCGGGTACACGTCGAGGAGGATGCCGGCAAGTCGGTGCATGACCGCTTTCCCGGATTCACCGCGATCGATCTCAACCGCGCCGGCACGCCGCTCATCGAGATCGTGAGCGAGCCGGACATCCGGTCGAGTGCCGATGCCGGCGCCTACGTGCGCGCGGTGAAGCAGATCCTCGAGTACACCGACGTCTCCGACGCGAACATGGAGGAAGGTTCGCTCCGCGTCGACGTCAACATCTCGATTCGTCCGCGCGGTGCGACCTCGCTCGGCACGCGCACGGAGATCAAGAACCTCAACACGATCTCGGGTGTCGAGCGCAGCATCGAGGTCGAGTTCGCACGGCAGTGCGCCGTGGTCGCGTCGGGTGGCGCGGTTGAGCAGCGTACCATGTTGTGGGACGCCGCGCGCAACGAAGTGCGACCGGCGCGCGAGAAGGAAGGCAGCCACGACTATCGCTACTTTCCGGAGCCCGACCTGCCGCCGCTCGTGCTCGATCCGTCGTGGATCGACGCGCACCGCGATGCCCTGCCAGAGCTACCCGAAGCGAAGCGCGCTCGTTTTGCGCAGGCGTACGGATTGAGCGCCGCCGAAATCGAGGCATTGACCGCGACCGTTGCGCTCGCCGATCGCTTCGAGGCGATCGCGGCCGCCGGTGGCGATCCGAAGCGTGCGGCCAACTGGCTCCTTGGCACCGTGCTCGCCTCGATCAATGCGAGCGGGCTGTCGCTCGACACGCATCCGGTGTCGGTCGCGCGGCTCGGGGCACTCATTCGCCTCGAAGCGGAGGGCGCCGTGTCGAACACCGCCGCCAAGCAGATCTTCGCGCGGCTGGAAGCGGCCGATGACGAGCCGCGCGCCATCGCCGAGCGCGAGGGACTGCTTCAGGTCTCCGATGACGGCGCACTCGTACGCTGGATCGACGAGGTGTTCGCCGAGATGCCCGCCGAAACGGCACGCTTCCTTGGCGGCGAGAAGAAGCTGCAGGGCGTGCTCGTTGGCGCCGTGATGCGGAAGTCCGGCGGCAGCGCCGATCCGCGCAAGGTGAACCAGCTGCTGGGGGCGCGAACCGCCGCCCCGTGAAGCCGTCGTCAGCCCGCCAGCGTTTCGCGCCGCCATGGCGCGAGCAGCGGCGCCGCCATGCGGTCCGAGAAATCGAGCGGGCTGACGGGCATGCCGAACGTGCGATCCGCTTCGAGCGCGGCACGCACGTCGCCGCCCTGACGCAGCGCGGTGCGACGCAGCTTCTTCGCGCTGCGCAGGGCCTCGTCGCCGCTCGGATCGTACGTGTACGGTTCACTGCCGTCCCAGCGCACGAGCAGGTCCATCACGTAGTCGAACGCGCGCGTGAGGTAGCGTGCCACGTCCGCGTCCGTCAGGTCCCAGCGACTGTTCTCGCTGATGAGCTTGAAGATGCGTTGCCACGAATCGGTATCCGTGACGTGCACCATGCCGCGAAAGATGCGACGGTTGGTGGCGGTGCCGAAGATCGTGGGTGACAGGATGCGATCGAGCAACTGATCGGCACGACTGTGATCCATGAGCAGCAGTTCACGCGCCCGCCGTGGCCATTCCTCACCGATGTGCGTGTCGATGCGGCTTTCCCAGTAGCTGTGACCGAGCGCCGACGTGCTCGACGTCACCGCGAGCTGTCGCGGGACGAAGAAGTTGTGAGCGACCACGTCGGCCGCGAGATGTGCGAGATAGCCGAGCCCGAACGCGCGCAACGCGCCGTCGCCACCTTCGTCATGGATCTCGCGTCCGACGTGCCACGCGTGGCAATGCCGCCCGACCGCCGCGTACTTCTTCGCGATGCTCGTGTCGGCGGCGATCGAACCGTACAGGAAATCGGCCGGATAGGCGGCCAGCAGCTCCGCGAGCGATCCGGGGAGGAAGTGCAGGTGACGCAATACCGCGTCACCGAGGAAGACGTGCGTGCCGGGCGTCCACGCCCACGCGTCGGCCGGCAGGAGCAGAATGGCCAGACAGGCCACCACGACACCGCCAAGCAGGCGGATCATGTGAAGTAGGGACGTTCGCGCGGGTCGAGGCGATCTTCGTCCGGCGCGTCATCGTCGATCGCGTCATCGTCCATCGCGTCATCGTCCATCGCCTCATCGTCCGGCGCATCATCGCCGTGCGCGGCATCCGCCCACGGGAGCGGGGCCTCGCTCTGGCGACGCGGGCCTCGACGACGTGGACCTCGTCCCGCCAGGGCGTCGCCGATCGCCGACGCCCCGGTTCGCCAGCCGCGCACCGTGGCGGCTGCGGAAATCGTGGTCGACTCGACCTCGTCCTGCAGCACGTCGAGCAGTGCGCGGACGCGGTCGAGCCGCTCCTCGGCTTCGTCCGACACCTCGAGCAGGCGTGCGCTTACTTCGCCTGTGACCGCCACCACCTTTTCGGCCTCGCGGCGCACCAGTTGAATCACCTGGCGCGCATCGTCACTGGCCTGTGTCGCCTGCGCCAGCAGCGGCTTCGCGTCGGTCGCGAGGCGGTCCACGGTGTCCTGCAGCTTCTGAATGGCGGTCCGCAGGGCAAATGCGCTCGCGGCCATCGCCAGCAGGGCCACGAGACCGGCGATGAGCACGAGGATCTGCAGCGTGCCGCTCGCCATGTCGAAGGCGGTGCGTTCGGCGGGCATCGTGAGCGTGACGATCGTGTCGCGCGTCACCGGGGCCGCCTGTTGCAGCAGCGGAAGCAGGGCACTGAGCATCTCGGGATCGTACCCGCACCGAGGCGAAGGGTCAAGCAACTCCGACGACGGCGAATCGCAACCGATGCGCCCGCTTGACGCTGTCGCCCGCGTCCATGATCCTACCGCGTCGCCGATTCTTCCCTCGAACCCGATCCGCATGTCGTCTGTCCGTTTCCTCGTCGAGGGAGGCCATCGCCTCGCCGGCACCATTCGCCCCACCGGGAACAAGAACGCGGCGTTGCCGATCGTGGCGGCCGCGCTCCTGACCGAGCATCCGGTCCGGCTCGAGAACGTGCCGCGGATTCGAGACATCGAGACGCTGGTGGAGCTCGTGCGCAGCGTGGGCGCGTCGTGCGAATGGACGGGACCTGATGTTCTCGAGATCCACGCGCGTGAAGTGCGCGCCGCCGCGCTCGATCCCGAGCTGTGTGTGCGCATTCGGGCCTCGATCCTTCTGGCCGCGCCGTTGCTCGCGCGCTGCGGCGCCGTGACGCTGTCGCCGCCGGGTGGCGACGTGATCGGGCGTCGTCGCCTCGACACGCACTTCCACGTGCTGCAGCAGCTTGGCGCGACGTACGAACTGGGGGAGACATTCACGTTCCGCGCCAACGCACTGGTCGGTGCGGATGTGTTTCTCGATGAGCCGAGCGTGACGGCCACCGAGAACGCGCTCATGGCGGCCGTCGCGGCGAGCGGGACCACCATTCTGCGGAACGCGGCCAGTGAGCCGCACGTGCAGGACCTTGCCCACTTCCTCGTCGCGCTCGGTGCGACGATCGAGGGGATCGGCACCAACACCATGACCGTGCACGGCGGCGCGACGCTCGGCAGTGCGACGCATCGCATCGGTCCCGATCACATCGAGGTGGGTTCGTTCATCGGACTCGCCGCCGTCACGCGTTCGGCGTTGCGCATCGAAGCCGCCGGCACGCGGCACCTGCGCTCCACGCTGATGGGGTTCGAGCGGTTGGGCGTACGGTGCCGCATCGAGGGGGACGATCTGATCGTGCCCGCCGAGCAGTCGCTGCAGATCGAGCCCGATCTCGGTGGACACGTGCCCAAGCTCGAAGATCAGCCCTGGCCGGCATTCCCGGCCGACGTGATGTCGATCGCCATCGTGACCGCGACCCAGTGCGAGGGCATGATCCTCATGCACGAGAAGATGTTCGAGTCCCGTCTGTTCTTCGTGGACAAGCTCGTGGCCATGGGGGCGCGCATCGTGTTGTGCGATCCGCATCGTGCGATTGTCTCCGGACCGACGCGCTTGCGCGCCCAACGCGTCGAATCGCCCGATATTCGCGCGGGCATGGCGATGCTGCTGGCGGCCTGCTGCGCCGACGGCACGAGCACCATCAACAACGCCGGTCAGATCGAACGTGGGTACGAGCGTATCCACGAGCGCCTGAACGCACTGGGCGCGCGCATTCAGCGCGTCGAGCTTGGCCGCGACTGAGGCCGTGCCGAGCACGGACGGCCCGTCGACGGGGGAGTGGGCGATCGCCGTCGAGCCGGTGGCGGAGCTCGCCCCCCTTGGCGTGACGGCGTTCACCACCACGCGGCAGGCCGGCAGCTTCGGACTCGCCTCGTCCGAGCCGGTGCAGGAGGTGATGGACCGCTGGACCGGGCTCCTGGCGCACTGCCGGCGGGGCGGCGCCGAGGCGCTGGCGAGCGCCGGCCAGGTCCACGGCGCGGCCGTGGCCGTGCATGCGTCCGGGTGGCATGGCTGGTTGCGCGGGCGCGACCTCGACGGCCACGGCACGGCGGCGCGCGGCGTGGCCCTCGCGGTGACTGTCGCCGATTGCACCCCCGTGTTTCTCGCGCACCCTGCGGGTCCGGTGGCGATGCTGCACGCCGGCTGGCGCGGGACCGCTGCCGGCATCCTCGGGGAAGGACTCGCGGTGCTCCGGGCGCAGGGCGCTCCGTCCGACGAGGTGCTGATGCATTGCGGCCCCGCCATCTGCGGGGCCTGCTACGAAGTGGGCCCCGAGGTGCTCGAGGCGGTGACGGGTCGACCGGCGCAGCGCAAGGGGTATCTCGACGTCCGTGCGGTGCTGGCGGAGCAGGCCACGCGTGCCGGGCTTCGTTCGGTGAGCATCAGCGGCTGGTGCACCCGCTGTCACAATGACCGATTTTTCAGCCATCGCGCCGGCGATGCCGGTCGCCAGTTGGGCGTGATCTGGCGGGCGGGCTGAGGCACCGGTCCCGGACGGCCAAATCCCCATCTGGCTTGACCTTCCGCGTTCCCGCTCCTACGTTACTGGAATGCGGCGAGCGCCTTGTCGGGCGTATTGCGCGCGGTGAAGTGTGGGGATGGCCCCCACACTTTTTTGTTCTCTGGAGTTGCCACGTGGCTGGGATGGCAGGGGATCCGCTCGAACCGCTCATCATGACGGTGTTGGGCGAACTGGAGTGCGAACTGGTCGAGCTGCGCCGTGGGGGCTCCCGCGGGCGGCCGGTCTTCGAGATCCGGATCGAGCGGCTGGACCGTCAGAAGGTCACGCTGGAGGATTGCACACGGGTGAGCCGGGCGCTGGAGGCCCGGCTCGACGTCTTGGAGGGGATGCCCGAGCAGTATGTGCTCGAGGTGTCGTCGCCCGGCGCCGATCGCCCGTTGCGCAACGAACAGGAATGGCGCCGGTTCGTCGGGCGGCATGCCACGGTCACCTGTGCCGTGCTGCCGGGCGGCCGGCAGGAAGTCGAGATCCTCGCCGTGGACGGCGAGGATGGCGCGGCGCAGGCGCTCGTGCGGGACGCGAAGGGGACGGAATATCGGTTTCCCCTGGCCGCGGTCACACAGGCGCGGCTCGCGTTCCACTGGAAACGCTGAGGGGTGCCACCGATGGTCGGGTCCGCCGAAATTCTCGCCGCCTTTCGCGAGCTTGCCAACTCGAAGCAGATGGATCGCACCGAGTTGCACGAGCTCCTGAAAGACGGCATCCACGCCGCGCTCGCGAAGAAGCACGGGGCCAACGTTCAGGCTGAAATCGAGATTGACGAAGACAAGGGCGCCATCCGCATCGTCTTGCTCAAGACGGTGGTCGAGGAGGTGACCGACGCGTCGCACGAAGTGCTCCTCGAGGAGGCGCGCTTCGAAGATCCCGATTTCCAGCTCGGCGACGTCATGGAAATCCCGGTCGAGTTCGCCGAGTTCGGCCGCTCGGCGGTACAGGCGGCCAAGCAGCGCATCCTGCAGCGGGTGCGCGAAGGCGAGCGCACGCGCATCAAGGATGAGTTCAGCGAGCGCGTTGGGCAGCTGCTCTCGGGTGACGTGCAGCAGATCGAGCGCGGCAAGCTCGTGGTGATTCTCAACAAGTTCCGGGAGGCCGAGGCCATCATCCCGTACCGCGAACAGAATCATCGGGAGCACTACCATCAGGGCGAGACCATCCGCGCGGTGCTCAAGCGCGTCGAGGACACGCCCAAGGGGCCGCGGCTCATCCTGAGCCGGAGCGACGCCATGTTCGTGACGGCGCTCTTCAAGTTGGAAGTGCCCGAGATCCAGCAGGGGATTGTCGAGATTCGCGCCGCCGCACGTGAAGTGGGCAGTCGCACGAAGATCGCCGTCATGTCGCGCGATGCGGCGGTCGATCCGGTCGGTGCGTGCGTGGGCCTCAAGGGCGCGCGCGTGCAGGCCGTGGTCAACGAACTCGGCGGCGAGCGTATCGACATCGTGCCCTGGTCGGAAGAGCCGGAACGCTTCGCCAAGCTGGCGCTGGCGCCGGCACGTGTTGCGCGTGTGTTCAGCGATCCGCTCACGCGCACCATTCAGGCGGTCGTCGACGAGGATCAGCTCTCCCTCGCCATCGGTCGCAGTGGCCAGAACGTGCGGCTCGCGTCCGAGCTCACCGGCTGGAAGATCGATCTCTATTCGAGCCGCGAGTGGCTGGAGAAGGGGGGCGACATGCCGCTCTTCGCGCCGCTCCCCGAGGAGACGGAAGACGAGGACGTGCCGCTCGGGCAGCTGGCCGGCTTGCCGCCGGCCACGGTCGCCGTGCTGGAAGAAGCGGGCTACCGCACGCTCAACGACATCCTCGATCTCGAGAAGGAAGACTTCCTGCGCTTGCCCGGCATCGCGGCTGCTGAAGCCGATCGCATCATGGCGATGCTCGAGGAGCTGACCACGGAAGACGAGAGCGACGACGCCGGTCGTAGCGGGAAGGCAGGGTGACAGACGAGGCGACGGCAGCCGAGGCGGCGGCCGTCGCCCGTCGCCGCAAGGTGCTCGGTTTGGTTGGCCTCGGAGTCCGGGGCCGACTGGCCGTCACCGGCGCGGAGCAGGTGCGGGAACAGACGCGGCGCGGGCATGTGGTGCTCGCGATCGTGGCGATGGATGTCTCGCGGCATACGCTCGACAAGGTCGTGCCGCTGCTGCGAGCGAAGCGGGTGGAGATCGTTGAGTGGCCGAGTGCGGCCGAACTGGGGGCCGTCGTGGGGCGGGATGCCACGGCAGCCATCGGTATTGTTGATAGAGCGCTGGCCCGCGGGATTCGCGACGCGATCGGCGAGGTGTCCTTCTCGGAGACCGACCGACCGCGCGACCGCGCGCCAGACGCGCAGAGGAGGAAGGCTTGAGTAAGCTTCGTGTGCATGACTTGGCGGGGGAGTTCGGCCTCACGGCCGACGATGTGATCACCCTGCTTCGGCAGATGGACGTTCCGGTGCGCAGCCACATGTCGCTGCTCACCGACGACCAGGTCGCGCGCGCCCGGCTTCGCTGGGAGCGTGAAAAGCGCACGCGAGCGGAAGCGGCCAACCCCGTGCCCGAGGCCAAGCCGCGGCG
>JALOPN010000018.1 GCA_025453875.1 Gemmatimonadaceae bacterium
CGGCCGGCCGCCAGCACCTCGGCCACGAGGCGCCGCGCGAGCGTGGTGCGGCCGGCGCTGCGTGGCCCCACGAGTTCGGTGATGCCGGCGCGCGGCACGCCGCCGCCGAGCGCCGCGTCGAGTTCAGGGAGCCCGGTGGACCAGGCAGGACCGGCCGGGGCCGGACGGGGCGCGAGCCGGTCGAGCTGGGCGCGCAGGGCAAGCAGGGGGGATGACATACACCGAACAGATACCGAAAATCGCCCCCCCTGTCCAGCGGGGGGCGGGCGCCCCGACACGCCCGCGCCCCGGCGCGATGGGTTCACTGGCGCGCGCGTCCAGGGATCGGTACCCTACAGGATGCGCCCACTCTCCGACATCGAGATCCAGCGTGCCCTGGGTGGCCTGGCGGGGTGGTCACGCAAGGGCGACACCCTGCAGCGCACCTACCAGTTCGCGACGTTCCCCGACGGGATCGCCTTTCTGCACCGCGTCGCGGAGGTGGCTGAAGCGCAGGCGCATCATCCCGACGTGGATGTGCGCTACACCAAGCTGGTGTTCCACCTGAGCACCCACGACGCGGGCGGCGTGACCGAGAAGGACTTCGTGCTCGCGCACGCCGTCGAAGCGCTCTACGAGGGCTTCACCGACGTGGACCCCACGCGCGACGGCTTCATCCCGCGCGCCTGAGCGTGATGCCGCCGTTGACGGTGCTGGCCTTGAGCAGCCGGCCGCCGTCACCCACGGTGCCACGCAAACGCTTGCGTGAGATGCTCCCCTGCACGGTCACCGGAAAATCGGTGGACACGCCACCGTTCACCGTGCTCAGGTCCAACTCCGCGTCGGCGTTGTCGGGCAGTTCGAGCGTAATCGAGCCGTTCACCGTCTCGTAACGCAGCGCCTCGTCGCCGAGCGCGCCCATCGTGGCGCGAATGCTGCCGTTCACCGTCTTCGCGTGCACCGGACCACGCGTGCTGCGCGCGGTGATGCTGCCGTTCACCGTGGATGCGTCCACGTCGCCGCTGATGCCATCGGCACTGACGCCGCCGTTGACCGTGTTGAGTTCCACGTGCACCCCGTCGGGCACCTGCACCGTGAACGACACCGACACATCGTTGCGGTCGTTCCAGCTGTTGCGGCGGCGGCTGCGAATGCCGCTCTCGGTGCACTCGGCGTCGTTCCACAGCGCACACACGACCAGGTCGCCGTTCGACGCGGTCAGCTGCACGATGCGCACGTCATCGGGATCACCGCGACGCCAGCGCTTCTCGGCCCGCACTTCAACGCGGTTCGAGCCACTGCGCTCGACGTCGATGCTGCCGTTGACATTGTGCAGTCGCACCGTGCGACCGCGCGCGAGTGACGCGTCGTACCGGAAGGCGTCGGGGTCACGTTCCTGAGCGGACGCCGACGAGAGCGCGACGGTCGAACACAGCAGTGTGGCGAACACGAACGTGTAGCGTGACATGAGAGTGTCTCGACGTTGAAGGATGATGGGATGCTCAGTCGCGCCGCGACGGCGAGTCCGTCGCACCGCGCAAGGCGATGTTGCCGTTGAAGGTGGACACGCTGACGCGGGCCCCACCCTCGCGGCCGATGAGGAAGCGCCGCGCCTCACCCCGCTTCTCCGCACCGTCGAAGGTGAACGCGAACGATTCCATGCTGGCGGTGACGCTGCGCATCACCCCCTCGACGAGCCGCTCGACGGATCGCTCGAGGTCGCGTTCCCACGACGTGCTCAAGCGGGAGCGATCGGTCTCACGTTCCCGACGCATCGAATCGCTGAGCACGCGCTTCACCGAGTCCCGCACCGAACGCAGCTGCGCACGATCGGCTTCGAGTTGCGCGCGTTCTGCGTCCGAGCGACTGCGGTCGGCGCTCGTGCCATCGGGTACGAGGGTGATCGGCAACGAGCCGGTGGTCAAGTCGCCGTTGTAGGTACGCACATCGAGTGTGGCGCGCGTGTCACGCGGCAGCTCGAATCGCAGATCCCCCGAGTGTGCGTTGAACTCGTAGCGCCCGTCACTCACGAACGGCCCGCTCCACAGGACGTCGCCGCTGACCGTCTTCACACCCACTCGACGCGACGTGACGCTGCGCAATCCGATCGTGCTCGACGTACCGCTCACGTCCACATCGCCCGCGACGTCGGAGAGCGTGACATCGCCACTCGTGGCACTCACCCGCACACCGTCACGGGCGCGGCGCACCTGGACATCCCCCGAGACGGTCTCGATGCGGACACGCTCGGCCTCGTCGACACTCACGTCGCCGGCAATCGTGCTCGCCTCGACATCGGCGCCGGTGCCACGCACCGCGATGTCGCCGCTGTTCGTGCGCAGCAACACCACGGTGCCGCGCGGTACCACGACGTCGATGTCCTGCGTGGACATGCCGCGCGAACCGCTGGACGAGATGATGACCGAGCGAGCCTCGCGTCGGATGCCGAGACGCTGCACATCGTCACCGCGCACCCGCACCTGGCCATCGCCACCGGCGCTGACGGTGATGTTGTTCGACGACCCGCTGACCTCGACGGTCGCGTTGCGCTCGACCGTGACCGTGGTTTCGGTCTGGCGCTGTGCGAGGGTGGGCGTGGCCGTGGCGCCCGTGAGCAGCAACGCACCGACGAAGCGACGGCGAAGGACGGCGTGAGTCATGGACGGACGGACGAGAGAGAACGGCATGGCAAGAAGGCCTCAGAGCAGGGCGAGGCGGCGCAGCAGGTCGACCTTGCGCTCATAGGCGCGATCGAGCTGCTCCAGCAGAAACCCGCTATTGGGATCGGCGGCCAGCGCTTCGCGGCTTTCGCGAATGGCCTGGTCGATGATGTCGAGATTGCGACGGACGACCGCGACGGTGCTCGAATCGAGCGTGCCGAGCGTGCCTTCGGCCGCATCGCGCAGCAGCGCGATGTCCCGTCCGTAGAGGGTGTCGATCGCGACCAGCCGCGAAGCGCCGGCGGCCACCGGTGTGGCGGACACACCAGCGTCGGTGCGCGAGGCGATCGCGTTCGGGGACGTCGCTTCCGCGTCGCGCGATGACGATGCCACGCGGTCGCCGCTCGCCACGGTCGTCACGGCGGCCTCCTGCGTGCGCTGCGCGATCGTCCACGTGAGGCCGGCGCTCGCGGTCACGAGCGCCACTGCAGCGACGGCCAGCTTGCGCGTGATGAACGTGGGACGCGTCGCGGTCGCGGCGCGTGGTGCGTTGAGTGGCGTGACCGGTGTTTCGAGTCGTGCTTCGATGCCGGCCCACAGATCGCGCGACGGGACCGGTGGCGGCAGCGTGGCCGCCGCCGTCACGATGGTATCGAGATCGGCGACCAGCGCGGCACACGAGGCGCAGCCGAGGCGATGCGCTTCGCAGGCCTGACGCGTCGTGGCGTCGAGCCCTTCCTCGAGGAAGTCGCCGAGCAGTGCTTCGAAACGATCGCAGGTGATGGTCGGATGCGTCATCGGGACAGTGCCTCCCGCAGGAGCAGACGCGCCCGATGCAGCTGCGCCTTGCTCCCACCGGATGTGATGCCGAGCAGATCGCCGATCTCCTCGTGCGTGTAGCCTTCCACATCGTGCAATACGAAGATCCGTCGTGCCCCTTGCGGCAGGGCGGCGATGGCCGCTTCGAGATCGAGCCGGTCCCCCACCGAGACGGACCGCGCGGGGGCGGCGTCGAGGGTGGTGTCGTCGTCGGTGGTGCGATCGCGCTGCACCCCGTCCTGCTTGCGCCGACTGAGCACGATGTTGACGGCCACCCGGTGCAACCAGGTGCCGAAGGCGGCGTCGCCCCGGAACCCGTCCAGCTTCTGCCAGGCCCGCACGAAGACGTCCTGCACGAGTTCTTCGGCGAGCTGGCGGTCGGCGGTCATGCGCAGACACAACGCAAAGATGCGCTGCCCGTGGCGCCGATACAGTCGTTCGAAGGCCCGGCGGTCGCCCGCCGCGGCGGCTGCGATGTCGGCACGCTCCTCGTCGGGCGTCTCGAGCGCAGCCCCCGCCGCCAGCGCCGACGCCACGGGCACGGCCTGAGGGCGGGCCCTCAGATCGGTTGGTGCGAGTGGGTCGGGCAGGAATCCGGTCACGGCGAGTGTGTGCATGGCCCCCAGGTGGTGTCGCCGAGTTGGATGGGCGCGGGGCGGGAAAGGTTTGAACCGGTGGCACATTTCCCTACGACCGGGGTTGGCCCGGGATTCGTGGTGCCTCGCTCGCCCCTTCCTCACGCATGGACAACGTCACGCACGCCCTCGCTGGTCTCCTGCTGGCCGATCTGACCACGCACCAGCTGGCCCGTCGCACTGGTCGCGCGGTGGAGGCCCCGGTGCGGCGCGCGGCCGCCCTGCTCGGCATCGCGGCCGCCGAGTTCCCGGATCTGGACCTGCTCTACAGCGGACCGCTGCTCGGCATCGGCAAGCTCGGCTACCTGCTGCACCATCGCGGCCACACGCACACGATCGTGCTGGCGCTGGTGAGTGCGGTAGTGCTGTGGGCGCTCACGCTGGCGCTCTCACGCGCGGTGCGTGACGGCCCCACGCGTGGTGCACTGCTCGTGCTCGCCGTGGCAGGGACGCTGTCGCACATCGCGCTCGACTACACGAACAGTTACGGCGTGCATCCGTTCTGGCCGCTCGACAACCGCTGGGTGTACGGCGACATGGTGTTCATCGTGGAGCCGTGGTTGTGGGTGATCGCGATTCCGGCGCTCGTGGCGGGTCCGCGTCATGCGAGCGGGCGCGTGGTGTTGTGGCTCGCGCTCGCGGCCATTCTGGTGGCGTCGTGGACGCTGGGCGTGGTGCCGGCGTCGATTGCGCTTGCCCTCACACTGGCCGCGGCGCTGTGGAGTGCCATGGCGTGGCGCTGGCGTGGTGGCCGAGCGCTCGCGCTTGGTGTGATCGGGTGGGTGAGCTTCGAAGCCCTTGGTGCAATGTCGACGCGTGCGGCGTACGCGCAGGTGGCGCGCGTGGTGCCGGTGGGGTTGGCGGACGTGGTGCTCACGGCGGCGGCGGCCGACCCGACGTGCTTCGACGCGATTGTGGTGGAAGCGACGGACACGTTGTATCGCGTGCATCGGGCCACCGTGGCGGCGTGGCCATCCGTACGGTCGAGCGCCGTGTGCGAAGCGGCCGGCACGCGGCGTACGGTGTTCGGCGAGTCCACGGGGCTCCTGCAGGACCGAATCGTGCCAACGCCGCACGCGGCAAACCGCGCGGTGCAGTGGCATCAGTCGTGGGCGGCACCGCGCCGCGAGTTGGTGACACTCGCGCAGCGGTGTGATGTGCGCGCGGCGCTCGGCTTCATGCGCGTACCCGTGTGGGCGATCGACAACGACGGGACGGTGCGGCTCTCCGACCTGCGTTATGGTGAGGGTGGCGATGGGTTTGCCGACGTGATGTTCCCCGCCACCGTGGACGAGTGCCCACGCTTCGTGCCGCCCTGGCGGCCGCCACGATGGGCGGAGATGGCGGCGCGCTAAATCGTTGACGCGCGCGACGCGCGAAGCGCCTCGGTCACCGTTGGGACATCGTGCAGGCGGTCGATCCAGTGCGTCGGTTGTGTTGGCGCGAGTGCATCACGGGAGAACGGCCCCCACAGCGCCGCGCCCGTGAACGTGCCGGCCGCGCGGCCCGCGTGCATGTCATGCGTGGAATCGCCCACGAACAGCGCGCGGGTTGGTGCAACGCCGAGTCGAGAGAGCGCGAGCTGCACGGGGGTGGGGTCGGGCTTGTGTCGCGTGGTGTCGTCGGCGGTGATGATCGTGTCGAAGGCGTCGAGCAACCCCACGTGGCGCAGCGAGCGTTCGGTCATGCCGCGTCCCTTGCTCGTCACGACCGCCGTGGGAATCCGCTCGGCGCGCGCCCACTGCAGCACATCCACCGTGCCGGGGAACACGCGCGTCATGCGCTCGAGGTGCGCGTCCTGATGCGCACGGTACCGTGCAACGACGTCTTCGACCTCGTGCTCGGCGACGTGCCAGTCGCGCATCTGCCCCCGGAGCGGCGTGCCGATGCCGGCGGTCCACTCGGCGCGCGTGGGGACATACGCTCGGCCCGCGAAGGCGAACTCCATGCAGTCGAGCAGCAGATCGATGGTGTCGAGCAACGTTCCATCGAGATCGAAGAGCAGGGCAAAGCGATCGGACGTGGCCATGCCGCAATGTAGCCGCCGTCACGGCCAGAGCAGCAGCAGCGCGAGCAGGCCGGCGGGTGGTGCCACGTCGCTGTCGGGGCTCGGCGGCCCATCATCGTTCGGCGGGTGCGCCGATGGGGGCAGACCGTCGTGGAGCAGCGCGAGCAGCGCATCGAGCCACGCGCGGCGATCGGGGAGTCCGGGGTGGCGCAGCAGTGCATCGAGCCGCGCTTCGTTACCGGCACCACGCAAGCGGCGCATCTGGTGCGTGGCGCGGCGAACATCGGGGAGCAGCGCCAGGCGCTCGCGCACCGACGCGCTCGCGAGGAGATCGCGCAGCACACGTTGGGCGCGGATGGCGGGTGCGTCCATGGCGTCCACGAGCGTGTGTACGTGCCACTGGGTGAGCGCCCGGTGCACGGCACGGTGGACCGATGCGAGCACGGAGCGACGCACTCCGGAATCTCCGGAGCACACGTCGGCAGCGAACTGGTGCGACGTTGCTGCGGAGACGAGCGCGTGGAGCACGGCTGGCACACGTGAGGCGGTGGTGCGGGACCAAGGCCCGCGACACCAGCCGCCGTACAGTCGCGTCTCGCCGTCGTGGGAGAGCGCCGCCAACCACCCGGCGCGTACCGCACGCGGTACCAGCAGTCGCACCCGGTGCAACTCGGCGACCGGCACGAGTTCCGGCGCAGCGTCACGTCGGCGCGCATCGCGATGCGTGTGCGCGGGATCGGCGCGCTCGACCTCTGCGCGCTCGGTATGCTGCGTGTGCCGCGCACCGTCGTACCACGCATCGAGCATGGCGAGCAGGCTGCGTGTGGGCGTTGTCGTGGTCGTCGCTCGCCACGAGGAATGCGCGCGCGCCGAGCGTCGCTCGGGCTGCAACGACGCATCGGCGGCGCGTGCCTTGCGCTGCAAGCGCTCGGCGATGGCGAGCACGGCGGCCGCTCCCCCCGGAGGTTCGATCGTCCCCACGTAGACCTCTCGATGCGGTGAACCGAGGCGCGCGACGCGGCCTTCGCGTTGCCGGATGGCGGCGGTCGTCCAGGGCAGATCGAGATGGATGACCATCGACGCATCCTGCAGGTTGACACCTTCCGACAGCAGGTCGGTGGTGAGCAGCAGGCGAATGCGCTCGTGCGGTGGTGGGGCCGCACGTCCGTGCGCGTGCGGCGCGACGCGTTCGAGGACCTCACGCCGTGTCAGCGGGCCACCCGCCACGCGCCCCCCCCGTGCCGTGAGTGTGGCCACCCCATCGTCCCACCGCAGCAGGCGACCAAGGCCATGCACGGTGTCGGCGAACTGTGTGAACGCGAGCGCCGTATGCCCAGGCAGTGCACGACGCATGGCGCGCACGGCTTCAATGCGCTGCCGGTCGATGTCGTCGGCGACGGCGCGCACCGCCTGCACCAGCGCGTCCAATGCCTCCTCATGGGAGGCCAGTGCACGGCGCGCGTCGTGCAGCGTCGAGGCCGAGGCGGTGAGTCGGTCGGGCACGCGCGACTTCGTTGCGTGCGCCGCGGCGTCATCGGGCGCTGCAACGAGTAACGCCGTGAAGCCGAGTTGCATCGCATCGTCGCCGACGCTCCAGGCGGCGAGCTCGCGACGAGTGGGCCAGCGGCCTTCGTCCAGGATGCCGGCGAGGGCACGGGCGCGCAGTTGACGGCGCTGCAGCAACGCTCGGCACGCCGCCGCGCTCGAACACCAGGCGCGCAGGATGCCAAGGGCAACGAGCGCCGCGGCCGCTCGTCCATCGCGTGTGGGGAGTGGCGGTGGCAACGTGATGATCGCGGCGGTGATCGCGGGCACGTCGGCAACGCGGTGCGGCGCGAGCACCCGGATCGTGGGCGCCGGCGTGGTGAGCGTGGTGTCCTCGTGACGGCGACGAATGATCAGGCGCAGGCGGTCGGCGTCGGTCAACGCGTGCGCCGAGCGACCGAGAAAGAGCGCCAGCAGGTGCGTGAGATCGTTCGGGCGGTTGTGTACCGGTGTGGCGCTCAGCAACAGCACGTGTGCGCCGCGGCACCACTCCGCGATGGCGGCGTACCGCAACGTCGCCGGATTGCGCAAGTGATGCGCCTCGTCGATGATCACCAGGCGCGCCGCCGCCGAGGTCGCCCGTGCGTCGGGTCCTCGGCGCGAAAACGCCTGCAGCGACAGCACGCGCAGGTGTGCGGCGGCGTCACCAGCGCGCGTGATGGCACCGCGCCACGTGAGCTGCAGCGCGGCGGGTACGATCACGGACACGTCGGCATAGGCGCGGGCGAACGCGATCGCGACGAACGTCTTGCCAAGCCCTACGTCATCGGCGAGCAAAGCGCCTCCGAACTGCGGCACAACGTGACGCAAGCGCGTCAGCGCGCTGCGCTGGTGGGGCATGAGCACCACGTCGCCGAGTGCGATGCCATGGTCACTCGAGTTGGGCTGCGCCTCGGTACGAAGACCGAGACCGGCGGCGCCGAGTGTGGCGAGTACCTGCGTGAGATGAGCGCTGGTGGCGGCCATGCGTCACGCGTGCTGCCAGGCGACAAGTGGCGCCACACTCGCCTTGTCCAATCGATAGGCCGAGGCGACGACTGCCAGGTGCTCTTCGGGGGTTGGTGGATCACCGATGGCGCGTCGGCGACCGAGTGGCGCGAGCAACGTGCGCGCGCGCACCCAATCGTCGGGGACGGGCAGCGCCGCCACGGTCCATCCGAGAAAGCGGCGCCAGCCGCCACGGGCGGGCTCGGCGATCGCGTCCAACCACGCGGTCGCCAGGGGCGAGCCGAGTAGCGCGTCGAGCGCAAAGGCATCCTCGAGAGCCGGTGTGCGCAGGACGTAGCAGGTGTTGAGCGGCACGGTGGGGTCACCGCAGTCGAGCACCTGCGTGCGCAAGGTGCGTCCGAAGTCGGCCCACACGAGTCGTGGCGTGTCGGGGCGGGCTGCCTCGGTGCGGAAGAGGGTCCACCAGGGTTGACGATGACGCGCGTCGCGCCGCTGTTCGAGACGCGGCCGCCAGCGCTGCATCCATCGGGCAGCGCGCGGTGGCAGGGCGCCGAGCGGTCGTCCATCGCGATCGTGCGTCCACACAATGCGCACACCGCTGCGGTCGTCCTGATCGCGTCCGATCGCGTGCCCGGCGAGTGCGGGTCGCAACAGGGTGCGTTCAATCGTGCCTTCGTGCGTGCCGGCCGCAATGCGTGCGAGATCGTCGTCGTCTTCGAGCGCCCGCACGAGAAACGCTTCGTTGCAGCCGCACTTGACGCCGAGGGTGGGGCGTCCGAGACCGGCGTCGCCGAGCGAGGGACCCGCGCGCCGCACGCGTTCGAAGATGGCCCGGACATCGGGCGGGAGCAGCAACCACGGTGCCGATCGGTCACCGCCGAGCGAGAGCGCGGGGGCAGGGAGGCAGAAGCGATGGTGACGCGCGCCGCGCACGACCTCGACGTGCACGGTTTCATTGGCGGCAGGCACCGTGCGTGTGGACGTCTCGCGATCGGCCGTGCGGCGTGTCGCCACAAGCAGCGATGGATAGGTGGCGGCGTCGAAGAGGGCGGGCGCGTCACTCCAGTCGATGAGCGTATGCACCTGCGTGTCTTCGCCCACGAGGCGTCGGACACCGCCGCCGGCGAGGGACCGCCAGAGCTTGGCAGGAACCAGCAGGGCGAGCGTGCCGCCGTCGCGCAACAGCGAGACGCTGCGCTCGACGAAGGCGGCGGCGAGATCGGCCTGCGCGGCGAATCCCGGACCGGCGCCCGCGCGCACCGCGCCCACGCGCCACGGTGCGTCGCGCATGCTGCGAAAGTCGCGTCGCAAGGCGAGGCGCTCGCTGATGGGTAACTGGTGCGGGCGCACCCACGGCGGATTGCCGATGACCAGATCGAAGCCCCCCTGCGCACCGACATCGGCGACGTGTGACGCGAAACGAAAGGGCAGCGCGCCTCCGCGCGCGAGTTGGCGATCCCGTGCGCGCAGTTCACGCGCGCGGACACGCAAGGCGAGCAGTCGCGCCCGATCCTGCGCCGTCGGGGCGACCTTTTCGCCGAACAAATCACGAGCGCGCAGCCTCGACAAGAGCGCCGCACGTTCGTGGTGTTCATGGCGCAGCATTCGCGCGACCTCGGCGCGTGCTCGACTCCGCTCCTCGCGGTCGAGTGCGTCAGCCAGTGTATGCTTGCGCGCACCAGACGCCTGCGTGTAGCGATCGCGCAGTGCGGCGAGACGGCGTCCGGCGACGGGCGCAAAGCGGAAATCGCCGCCGGCGAGCGAATCGCCGACACGGATGTGGTGATCGAGATTCGGCAGCGGTGGCACCTGCATGGGATCGGTGGCATCGCAGTCGATGATCACGGCGAGCCAGAGGCGCAGTTCGCAGAGCCACACCGCCATGGGATTGCGGTCGACGCCGAAAATGCTCGACGAGAGCACGGCGCGTCGTACGACGTATGCGGGGCGCGTGTCGCCCGCCGCGCAGCGCAGCGTGGTGAGGCGCTCGAGCGCGTGCACGAGGAACGCACCCGAGCCACATGCCGGATCGAGGCATCGGATGGCCGCCAGCGCGTCGCGGCGCGCGGCGGCGGAGAGCGTGGGGGTGAGCGCATGATGCAAGGCTTCGCTCACCACACGATCGACGAGCGCGGGCGGTGTGTAGAAGGAGCCCGTGCCGCGTCGTTCCTCGGGGGCCATGAGTCCTTCGAAGGCGCGGCCAAGCATCTCGGGGTCGACGGCGGCTTCCGACCACTGTTGCGAGTCTTCGCTGGCGGTGAATCGGTAGCGATCGAGCAGTTCGGCGACGAGCGAAACGATTGCGTCGTCATCGAAGCGCAGGTGCCGATGCTGCGACTCGATGCCGGCGCGCGCGAAGAGTCCGCCGTTGAGAAACGGGACCTTGCCGAAGCGACGCGCGGCCGGCGCCCGCTGGGCCACGGGCGTGTTCAGTGTACCGAACGCCAACGGGTGCAGCAGACGCTGATGCAGGCGTCCTCCACGCTCGAGGGCCGACGTGCACTCGCGCATCAGGAACCCGCGATCGTCATCGAGCCAGCCTTTCGCTTCCAGAAACGCGAGAAAGAGCAGTCGCGATGTGGTGAGCAGCGCGAGCGTGCGTCGATCGGCAGGCGTGGCGGAATCATCGCCGGTGGCCGTGTCGGCGAGCCGCTGGACGGTGCGTTCGAGCGCGCGATAGAAGCGCGCCGAGAGCGATTCACGGCCGAGCACGTCGGTCCAGCGCGCGTAGGTGGTGAGCGGTTCGTCGCGCGGCGCGGCCGCCAGCGCGCGCACCGTGTCGGCATCGGAATCGGTCACACGCGCGAGCCGACTGCGGAGTGCGGTCACGCGCACCTGTCCGGACGGCGTGCGTGAGACGGTGGCCAACAGCAGGGTGCGCGTGTCGGCGGTGGGCGCGTGGAGCAGGCACAAGAGCCACGCACTTCCGGGCGCGTGGCGATCGAGCGCCGTGGCCACGCGTTGTGTGGCGTCGCGTGGATCGGCGTCGGCGGGCAGGACGGCGGCCAGCGCGCGCAGCGCACCGGCGCCGGCGATCAGCCGCGCGCGAACGACGTACTCGGTGAGGCCGAGGGCGGTGCGGAGCGCCGCATCGACGGTGTGGAGGGAGCCCGCGAAGCCGAGTTCGCGGAGGAGTGGGCGCATGGACTCGAGCGAGTCGATGCGCGCGAGCAGGGTAGCGGCAGCGCGAATGGTGAGCATGCGCCACGATGCTCGCGTCGTGGCGAATTCACGTCACCGAAATCGTGCGCGCGTGATCGTGAGAGTGCGGCGAGGCGGCGTGTGATGCGTCACGCGCGGACGCGACTCACGCACTCGTGTACGCTCGCCCCTTCCACTCCACCTGCCGTCCGCGCGCAATGGCCTGCGCGCAGATGCCGGCGAAGGCGAGCGCGCCGATGGGAGCGAGCAGGGCACGCCACACGGGCGTGCGGCCGAACACAGCGGCGCCGGCAAACGCGAGCAGCATGGCCAGCGCGGCGTAGAAGCTCGCGAGGTGGAGCGTGGGCAGATAGAGCAGCCAGGTGGGCAGGAGCAGCAGGAACGGCAAGGCGATCGCGAGCGGAAAGCCGACGAGTGCGAGCGGGAAGAGCACGCGACCGAGCAGGCCACCCTTCATGGCGAGCCGGCCGCCCGCGTAGACATTCTTGCGCCAACCGCGCACGATCGCGTCGAACCCATCATACATGCGCGTGCTGAGGTGTTCGCGGCCGAGGACGAGCGACACGCGCCGACCGGCGCGCACGATGCATTGCGCCATCATGAGGTCTTCGGCCACCGTCTCGCGCACCGCTTCGTGGCCACCGATCGCGTCGTAGGCCTCGCGTGTGATGAGGAAGCACTGCCCGTTGGCCACCACGTCGGCAGGATCGCGCGCAGCTTCGATCGCGCGCGCTCCACCGAATCGCGTGAGGATGAGCGCGAACACGACCGGTTGAATCGCGCGCTCCCAGAAGGTCACCATCTCCTGCGTCCCGGACACCGAGATGAGATCGGCGCGTCGCGCCTCGCGGGCGGCCACGAGGCGGGTGATGAGCTCCGGGTGGTGTCGCGTGTCGGCGTCGGTGAACAGGAGCAACGATCCGGTGGCGCGCTGCACCCCGGTGTGGCAGGCCCACTGCTTGCCGAACCACCCGTCCGCGAGCGAGGGAGCGTCGACCACGTGCACACGCGGATCACCGTTCGCCGCCGCGCGGGCGAGCGCGCCCGTGTCGTCGGTGCTGTTGTCGTTCACCACGATGAGTTCCCAGTCGGGCCACGTGGTGGCGCGCAGCGAGGCGATGCAGGCGGCGATGTGCACGGCTTCGTTGCGGGCGGGGAGCACCACCGAGACACGCGGCGGGTTGGCGGGGGCCGTGGCCGGCCCACGCTCCAGCAGTGGCGTCCCTCGCAGGCGCAGCAGGACCACGAGTGGCAGGAGCAACCACGGTGCCGCGATCAGGGCGGCCAGCAGGTAAGGCGACATGTCGGAGTGAACGATTGCTCGCGGCAAAGAGGTCCGGCTAGCTTCCGGGCATGTCACACCGTATCGCCCCGGCGCTCGTGTGTCCTCCGGCGCTCGCTCCGGGCGCCCGCGTTGCGCTCGTGGCGCCCGCGGGCCCGCTCTCGGGTTCCGACGATGTGGCGCGCGCCGAATCCACTGCGCGGCGACTGGGCTGGGAGCCCGTGGTGGGTCGGCATGTGCTCGACGGCGGCGGCTACTTCGCGGCGACGGACGCCGATCGGCTGGCCGACCTCGAGGCCGCGCTCGCCGATCGGACCATCGATGCCGTCTGGTGCCTGCGCGGCGGCTACGGGACGATGCGCCTGCTGCCCGCGCTCGATCTGTCGCTGCGTCGCGCGCGACCGAGGTCACTCATCGGCTTCTCCGACATCACCGCGTTGCACGCCGCGTGGCAGTCGGCGGGGTTCACGTCGTTTCATGGCCCGGTGGCCCGCGCGGAGCTCACGGCATTCAGCGAAGACTCGCTGCGCCGTGCGGTGATGCAGCACGCTGACTCCGCGGGGCACGCGCCGGGTGCGATCCCGCTGCGCGGTGGGCGGGCCGAGGGGCGGCTGGCCGGCGGGAATCTGGCGCTCGTCGCCGCGCTCGCGGGCACGCCGTGGGCGCTGTCGTTTCGCGGCGCCATCGCGGTGTTCGAGGATATCGGCGAGGCGACGTATCGCATCGATCGCCTGTTCATGCAGCTGCGGCTGGCGGGCGCGTTCGACGGGTGTGAAGGGCTCGTGTTCGGCGACTTCACCGATTGCCCCGATACCTCGCCCGACGGTACACGTTCGGTGCAGACCATTGCGCAGGAGCTGGCCGACGCGATTGGCGTACCGGCCCTGTTTGGTGTCCCGATCGGCCATATTGCGGATCAATGGACTGTGCCCCTCGGCGCCATGGCCACGCTCGATGCCGATGCGTGTGCGCTGCATGTTCACTTCGACCCGCGTTGACGACATGACGTACAAGACCGCGCAGCAGCTGATCGCCGACGCGAAGCAGCAGGTGTCCGAGATCACCGTGCACGAACTGCGCGAGCTGCAGTCGGGAGGCACGCCGTTCACACTCGTGGATGTGCGTGAGCAGAACGAGTGGAACCTTGGCCACATTCCCGGGGCCGTGTACATCGGGCGCGGTGTGCTCGAGAGTTCAGTCGAGCAGCGCATTCCGCGCGATGCGCGCGTGGTGCTCTACTGTCAGTCCGGCAATCGGTCGGCGCTGGCGGGTCGCACGTTGCAGGAGATGGGATACGCCAACGTGTCGTCAGTCGCCGGTGGGTGGCGCGACTGGGTGGGAACCGGCGGTGAGGTGGCCGACTGAACGGGGCACCGCGGTACGCTCGGATGTCGCACGCATGAGCACGCCGTCCGAAGAAGCCGCGACGTCGCCGTCGTGGCGCGAGGCACTGGAGCACCCGGTCGTCGCGCGCCTCGCGCAGCAGCTGCAGGCGCGCGTGGCGCACGATGCCGACGATCCGCAGGCGCGACTCGCCGCCGTGGCCGCCGTGTTGCGCGTGCGCGATGAGCCGGAGTTGCTGTTCATCAAGCGCGCCGTCGTGGCCGGTGATCCGTGGAGCGGACACATTGCGTTTCCGGGCGGGCGTCACGATGTCACCGATGCATCGCTCGTGCACACGGCCATTCGCGAGACGCGCGAAGAAACGGCCGTCGATCTCGACGCGTCGGGGCACGTGCTCGGGCGACTCGATGATCTGGCGCCGCGCAGTCCGACGTTGCCACGCATCATCATTCGCCCGTTCGTGGCGCTCGTGCGTCCCGACACGGTCGTGATGGCGAACCACGAGGTGTCGGCGCATTTCTGGGTACCGCTCGATGCGCTGCGTCGCCCCGAGGCGCAAGCCGAGCACGTGCTCACGCACGAGGGACAGCGCCTGCGCTTTCCGGGCGTCTTGGTGGGTGGGCACGTGACGTGGGGGCTGACCGAACGCATCCTGCGCCAACTGCTCGACCTCTCGTGGCTCGGCTGACTCACACGTCACGGTTGCTCCCGCCGCGTCGTGGCCGCACCATTGGTGCAGGCGCGATCACGCGGCGACTTCTCCCTCCTCCAGCCAGTTCTGCGATGCACCGTTCCCTTGCCATCGGTGTGGTCACCCCGCTGCTGCTGCTTTCGGCGTGCAGTGCACCCTCTTCCGGCGTGTCGGGCGCGGTCGCCCCGATGGCGGGCAAGCGCGCCGAAGGGCGCACCGGCATGGTGTCGGCGTCGCAGCAGGATGCGGCACAGGCGGGGGCGTCGATCTTGCGGCAGGGCGGCAACGCCGTGGATGCCGCGGTGGCCACGGCGTTTGCGCTCAGCGTGGTGGACCCGTCGCAAACCGGACTGGGCGGCGGCGGTGCGGCGACGGTGTGGATGGTGAAGGAGCAGCGCGCCGATCACCTCTCGTTCTACGGCCGGTCGGGTGAACGCCCCGAGTGGGCCCAGCCGGAACCGGCCGCCGCGGGTGAGGATCAGGCGGGCCGCGGGGCCGCCGTGCCTGGCATGGTGAGTGGACTCCTCACGCTGCACGCGAAGTACGGCGCGCTGCCGCTGCCGCAGGTGATGGCGCCGGCCACGCGCCTCGCGCGGGAAGGGTTCATCGTGTCGCCGTTGTTGTCGCGCACGATTGCGTCGGCGGCGGCCCGCGTGAAGCTCGAGCCACGCGCGGCCGCCCTCTTCATGCCCGATGGACAGCCGCTGCGACCAGGTGAACGCCTCGTGCAGCCGGAGTTGGCCGCGCTGCTCGATCTCATCGCGATGGCGGGCGCCGACGCGTTCTACCGCAGTGCGTTCGCCGAGCGGTTGGCGTATCATGTCCAATCGCGCGGTGGCTTGATCACGCTGGCCGACATGGACGCGTACCGCAGCACGTGGATGCGTCCGCTGTGTACGACGTGGCGCGGCTACACGGTGCTGGGCGCGCCGCCGCCGATGGGTGGCGCGGTCGTGCTCGAGATGCTGCACCTGGCCGAACAGTCTGGGCTCACGCGCAATGCGTCGTACACGGATCAGCCGGCCACGGCGGCATCGTTTGCACAGCTCATTCGTCTCGCGCAGGCCGATGGGCAGCGGTGGCGCGGTGATCCCGCGGTGCGTCCTGTGCCGTCGAATGGCATGGTGCACGGATCGTTCGCCGCGTCGCGCGCGGGGCTGCTTACGGCGCCGCTGACTGACACGGTGCGGGCGGGCGATGCGTGGAGTGCGGCGACTGCGCCGGCGGAAGGCGCGTGCGCGGCGATCGATCCGTATCGGGCGCCGCCCCGTGCCGATGCGGGGGCCGCCTCCAGCGGCGACGACGCCGTCGCGTCAGCCAACGCGTCGCGCGCGGACAGCAGCTTCACGTCGCACCTCAGCGTGGTGGACGCGTCGGGCAACGCGGTGGCGATGACCACCACCGTGGGCGTGCTGTTCGGCTCGGGCGTCTGGACCGACGGTGTATGGCTGAACTCGGTGGGACGCAACTTCGACGCGGCCACGCGTGGCACCAATCGGTACAGCAATAGCACGATGTCGCCCACGATGTTGCTCGAGAACGGCCGCGTGCGACTGGTGGTGGGTGCGGCGGGGTCGCAGTACATCCAGCCGGCCACCGCGCAGGTGACGGTGCGCATGCTCGCCTTTGGCGAGGATCCGGCCATGGCGCTCGCTGTGGCGCGCGGCTTCCGTCCCGTGTCGCGGGTGGCCGACATCCAGTTCGGTGGCGTGCACGCGGTGCTGGTCACGCCGGACGGCCGGCGCATCGGCGCGGCAGACCCGCGACGGGACGGCTTTGCGGTGGCGCAGTAGCCGCGAGACATCCGCGATCTGGTAGACCGCCGTCGCGGAACGAAACCCGCGCCCGCCTCGTTGCCGAGGTGTCATGAAGGAGCGAGTATCGCGGTTCTGCGGGCGCGTGTGGGCGACCGGTGTCTTGTGCGGTGCGGCTGTGTTCGGCGGAGCGCCGTGCGCCTACGCGCAGGATGCCGGCGTGATCGGCGTGCCTCGTGGTCCACTGGTGCCTGGTCGTCACGCGCCAGCGGTGCGCGGCGTCGCCGTCGATGAGCGGCTTGCCATCGACGCCGGCGTGCGCGTTGGCGACACGCTGCACCTCTCGGCGGAAGCCGGTCGCCCCGGAGAACCGGTGGTGA
>JALOPN010000019.1 GCA_025453875.1 Gemmatimonadaceae bacterium
GCCTTCGACGGATCGGCGAGCGGCACACGAATCACTTCGATGCGGAACATCGCCGAGTTCGGATTGCTCGCCGGGCGACCCGCCGAACATCCGGGCAGCTCGCCGTCCGGACGCACCGGCGCCGAGCCGGAGACGTAGACGTAGACGTTCTGCGTGTCCTTCGGATCGACGAGCACCGAGTGCGTGTGCGAGCCACGGCACGTCTGCACATTGCCGATGTACTTGGGATTGCGCACGTCGGTGATGTCGAAGATGCGGATGCCGCGCAGGCGATCCTTGCTCACCGCCTGATCGACGCCCTGCTTGCCGCAGTCGAGACGCCCTGCTTGGCGGGATTGGCAATGTCCCACACCTGGAAGCCGTGGTAGCTGCCCTGGAAGACGAGGTTGCCGCTGAACGCAAGGTCGGTGTTGGTCTGCCCCACGAACGCCTGCGACGGCGGCGTGGTGGAAACGAGACGCAGGTTGCGGATGGCCTCACCGGCGTTGAAGAGACCGGCCGAGAGACCAACGCGCGGGTCCGGACCACCGGCGCGCGGCGCGGGCGCCGTGGACGTCGTGGACGACGCGCACGCCGCGCCACCGAGCAGCAGCAGCGCCGCGAAGGCGGAGGATCGAAGCATGAGGAGCGGGAACGGAGGGAGAACACACGAATCGCGTGCGCGATCCGTCGGAAACAGCGCGTCGACGATCAGTCGGGCGCGCCGGACATCGTGAGCGCACCGAGCATGCGCTCCATGCGCGCCACTTCGGTGCGCTGATCGACCTGCACATCGCTGGCGAACTTGAACACGTCGCTGTCCTGACCGGCGCCGTTGGTGGCGAAGAGCGTGTCAACCATGGTGACCGCACCCTTGTGATGCGCGATCATGTACGTGAGAAACAGACGATCGAACTGCGCGTCGCGCGCGGCGGCGAGCGAATCCATCTGCGCGTCGCTGAGCATGCCGGGCATGTGCGCGTGATGGGCGTGGCCACCGGGGCCGTGCACCATGAGCTTGTAGCCGTCGATGTGCACCTCGGGCACCGGCTGATTCCGATCGCGCAGCCATCGTTGCATGAGGGCGATCTCGTCGCGTTGCGCATTGATGATGCGCGAGGCGAGCAGGCGGACGGATGAACTCGCCCCGTTGGTGGGCGCGAGATTCGACATCGCGACGGCCTGCGCGTGATGGCCGATCATGTCGGTCATGAAGCGCACATCGGCGTCGGTGAAGCGCAGGCGGGCGCTGTCGCGGCGGGCGCGATAGAGGGCGGTGAGCGCGTCCGCGTTCGGCGACGCGGCGCTTGCCGACGGGGTTGGCGCCGACGCGACCACCGGCGTCCGACACGCACCAAGCAGCAGCAGCGCGAATGCGGCGGTCCCGTGCGCCACGCGTGTCAGCATCAGCGCAGTACCCATTCGATCGCCGCGCCCGTCACGGAAATGATGAGCGCACCGAGCAGCGCGGAGCCGAACGACTTCACCTCGAGCGCGTCGGTGAGCTTGCCGGTGAACAGCAGCAGGATCGCGTTGATGATCCAGCGCGTCACGAAGCCGAGCACCCAGGCGAGCCCGAGCGTGGCCACGCTGAACACCGCGAAGAGCAGCCAGCCAAGCAGCGCGTTCAGGATGCCGAACACGGCCGCCGCCCACGCCGCGCCGGCGAAGCTCTTGACGTGGATCCCTGGCAGAATGGCCGCGGTGACCCACACGGCCACCGACAGGATGAGCCAACTCACGAGAAGCGACATGCCCAAAGATACGCCGGCTGGCCAGCGGGTGTTTCACCGCCGGTCCCGAGCGCCCCCCGGTTCAGCCCAGCGCGCGACGCAGCCGCCGAACGGCCGCGCGACCCTCGACGCGCCCGAGGGCGACAGCGAGCAGGGTACCCGCCGTCGCGCTCAGCACCCCGGACAGCTCGCTGGAGAGGCCCGGCGACGTCGCGATGCGCTCGGTCGCCCACTGCAGCGCCGGCCCCACCAGCAGCATCAACGCCGCGAAGACCGGCCATCCCAGCAGACCGCGCACGAGTGCACCAGCGGGCCATCGCAGCCCGTTCGCCAGCGTCCCGAGCGGTCGCAACTGCTCGGCGGCGTCGGCGCCGTGCTGGCGCACCACCCGCCAGAGGGTGCGCTCGGCGCCCCACCAGTGCCCGCTCCCCGCGGCTGCCCCCCACATGCTCAGCACCGCGATATCCCACGCGCCAAGCGCCACGCCCGGCAGGTCGGCCGGAAGCAGACGGGCCAGCGCCCACACGGCGAGTGCGGCAGCCAGACCACCCCCGAGGAGGTAGCCCAGCGTGGTGAGGCGCAACAGGGTGCGCGCGAGGTGCAGCGAGGACGGCATCGGGCCCATGACGTCCGAACACGCTGCGGCGTCACGGACGGGGCCCGAAAAGTCACATCTCGCCCTGCCCGGTCGCCCCCATGGTCGCGGCCCGATCGTTGCACTATCGTGCGCCCGTGACAGCCGAAACGCCCGCAGCTCTCTCCACCACGCTCCTGTGCGCACCCGATGGGTCGCCGCGAGGCGCGCTCGGCGTCACCGCCGTGCCCCTGCCCTTGCCGCTGCATGACGAGCGGCTGCGCTGGACCCTGCTGCGCGTCACCGACGTGCCTCTGGGCGATGCCACGTGCGCGCTGATCATTCCCGAGGCACTGGCCGCCGCCGCGCCGCGACGACTGCGGACGTACGCCGCAGGCCGCCTGGCCGCCGCCGCCGCGCTGGCCGCCCTGGGCGATCGCGACATCGAGCCCTCGGCCATCGGACGCGAGGCGAGCGGCGCGCCGCGCTGGCCCGTCGGGACGGTGGGCTCGATCGCCCACACGGACGACCTTGCCGTGGCCGTCGTCGCTGACTCACGGGACGTCGCGCTCCTGGGCGTCGACCTCGAAATGCCGCTCGGTGAGGCGACCGCGCTCGAGGTGCACCAGAGCATCGCCCCGGAGTGCCCGACCGAGTCATCACTCGTGGCCCGTGCGCCAGCGGCGATGGGGTTTCCCCTCGCCCTCACACTCGTCTTCAGCGCAAAGGAAGTGCTGTACAAGGCGCTCGCGCCACGCGTCGGGCAGTTCTTCGGCTTCGAAGCCGCGGAATGTGTTCGCATCGATGCGTTGCCGGGCGTCGTGACGTTGCAGCTGACGACCGATCTGCCGGGCGGGTTCGTGGCGGGTGATCGCTTCGCGGTCCGCGTCGCGACGCTTCCACCCGACGGTGCGATCATCGCCTGGCTGGCGGACGATCGGCCTTCCTCCTCGGTGCGCCACCCGGGCCACTGACGATCCGCTCGCCTCGCATGCCCGTACCCACCGCGCCCGACCCGTCCACTGCTGCTGCGTCGGTTGAGTCTGCCCCTTCGGGCTCGCTCGCCGGCGATGTGCAGCATGCGACGCGCAGCGCGTTGCAACTGGGCCTCGGCTTGCTTGGCAGTTGGCTCATCGGCATGGCGATTCGATTCGCCCTGCCACGCTGGCTCGGCCCCGAGCAGTTCGGTGTGCTGCAGTTCGCCGATGTGTTCGCGACCACCGCGATGGTGATCACGACGCTCGGCGCCGACACGTACATCCGCAAGGAAGTCGCGACGCGCCCGGGCCACGCCACCGAGTTCTTCGGCGGCACGCTGCTCGTTGGCACCATTCTCGGCCTGCTCGTGATCGTGGCCGCGTTGCCGACGCTCGCGCACTTCGGCAAGCCGAGCACGGTGTTGTGGATCGTCGGCTGGGTCGCGCTCGCTCAGATCCTCGCCAACATCAACAGCCTTTACGGCGCGTTGCTGCACGCGGTCGGCGCCGTGGGTGGTCTGGCGTCGCTCAACGTCGCCGCGAAGGTCGTCTGGGCACTTGGCATCGTGATCGCAATCAAGAGTGGCGCCGGCCTCACCGGCATTGCGCAGGCGCTGCTCGTCTCGGAAGTCGCGCGCGGCGCCGTGCTCATGCGTCTCGGCCGTCGCCATCTGGACCTGCGGCTTCGCGTCGATCTCGCGGCCACGTGGCGCATGATGCGGCTCAGCCTGCCCTTCTTCGTGGCGGCGGTCGCGCAGACGATTTACGCCCGCATCGACATCAGCATCCTCTCGTTCCTGGCGAACGATCACGAGGTGGGCTGGTACGGCGCAGCCTCCACGATCGCCGGCCTGTCGCTCTTGCTCTCGCCAATCATCGGATGGGTGCTGTTGCCGCTCTCCTCCCGAGCGGCCGCGCGCTCCGAGGCCGACCTGCTCGAGGTGAGTCGTCAGGCGATGGCGTTCGTGCTCATCATCGCCGTACCGGCATCCCTTGGCATCTACCTCGCCGCCGACGAACTCGTGCACCTGGCATTCGGCGCCGAGTTCGCACCGGCCGCACGCAGTCTGCGGATCATCGCGCCCACGTTCCTGCTCACCTACCTCGCGATGGTGTCCGCCAGTCTGCTGGTGCGCCTTGATCGCGCCTGGAGCGTGACGTGGATTTCGATCGGCGGCATGATCATTTCGCCATCGCTCAACACGCTCTTCATCCCACGCTTCGGCGCGCAGTTCGGCGTCGGCGGTGCCGGTCTCGGCTCCGCCACGGCGCTCACCCTCACCGAGTGCTTCACGGCCGGCGCGATGACGTGGGCCCTGCGCTCGCGCGCGTTCGACCGCCCACGACTGCTGCTGGTGATCAAGACCATGGCGCTGGCGCTGGCCGTCATCGCGATCGATCATCTGCTGCGACCACTCGGCGTGTGGCGCCTGCCGATCGATGCGGCGGCGTACCTTGGCGCCGGCGTGGCGCTGCGCATCATCGACGTGCCAACGCTCCTCGAACTGGTGCGCGGCGCGCTCTCACGGCGTCGCGCACCGATGGCGGCGTGAGGATCGCCTCGTGAGCGAGTCACCTGTGTCGCACGAGTCAATCGGCACCTCGGCGCGGACGCCGACCGACGCGCGGACCGTTGCGCCGCAGGTCGCGGTGATCATCGCGGTGTACAATCGCGCGGAGTCACTACGCGTGCTGCTCGCGCAGCTCGCGGCGCAGCACATCCAGCCCGGTGCGTTTGAAGTCGTGGTCGTGGACGACGGCTCGACCCCACCCATCAGCGAGGCGGTGCGCACCGCCGACCTGCCGTTCGCGATGCGATTGCTGCGACAGGACAACGCGGGGCCGGCGGCTGCGCGTGATCGCGGTATTCGTGCGTCGTCGGCACCGCTGGTGATCAGTCTCGACGATGACATGCGCGTGGGGCCGGAATTCATCGCCGCACATCTCGCGGCCCACGCGGACGCGCCGACGCCGCGCGTGGTGCTCGGCCGCTTGCGTCCGCCGTCGGATGCGTCGCTGCGATTGTTCGAACGCTACCAGCTCGCCCAGCTCGATCGACTCGCGCGTCGCGCCGCCACCGACCCGACCGCTGTGCGCGGTGGTCACGTATACAGCGGCAATGTGAGCTTTTCGCGCGCGCTCTACGATGCAGTGGGGGGCTTCGACGCCACGCTGCGGTTGTCGGAGGACGCGGAGTTGGGACTGCGCTTCGAGCGGGCCGGCGCATCGATCCGTTTTGCCGACGACGCCTGGTCGGAGCACTGGTCGGATCACACCTCGCTCGCGGGCTGGATGGAGCGAAGCATCGCCTACGGCCGCGTTGACTCGCGCGTCGCCGAGAAGCACCCGCAGGAGGCAGGCGCCAATCCCTGGCGGTTTCTCGATGACGTGAATCCGATCTCGCGCCCGCTGCTCCGCCTCGCCGTGGCGTGGCCGACGATGGGTCGATTGGTCGCGCGACTGGTGCTCGCCGTCGCGCAGGCGCTCGCCGCGATCGGTGGGGAACGCCTCGCGACAACTGCCACCACGCTCGCCTACGGCCTGTTGTACTACGTGGGCGTCCGTGACGCGGCCGGATCGTTTTCGGCTGCTCGGGCGGGGCGCCGCGCGTATCTGCAGATGGCGCTCCCGCACACGTTGCGCGGCACCTCGCTGTTCGCGAAGTGCCTCGCCGACATTCGTGCCGACCAGGCGATGCTGCGCGAGACCGATGGTCGCTATCGCTCGTCGGGCGCGTCGGCGGCGCGACACGCCTCACTGCCGAGTGATGCGGTGCAGCGCATCGGATTCCAGCTGATGGTGGCCTACCGCGTGATGCGCCTGTTGCGGCAGCTGCGACTGGGCCTGCTGGCCAAGGTGCAGTCGCGTCTCATGCGGCACGTCTATGGCGCAGACATTCATTGGGACGCCGAGCTCGCGCCGGGCGTGGTCATCGTGCATGGCGTCGGGCTCGTGATCAGTCATGCCGCGCGCGTCGGTCCGGGGTGCATTCTCTTTCAGCATGTGACCCTCGGTGAGAGCATTCATCCAGTGAGCCGACGAGTTGGTGGCCCCACGCTCGAGGCCCGCGTGCACGTTGCGCCTGGTGCTGTGCTCCTCGGCCCCATCGTGATTGGCCACGACAGCAAGATCGCCGCGAATGCCGTGGTCACCGAGTCGATCCCGGCCCACAGCGTGGTGCAGTCGCCGCGCAGCGAGCTGGTTGTGCGCCGACGCGATCAGCAGGAGGACGCGTGAGTCCACGGCGTCCCTTGCGGTCACTCCCGGGCATGGTCGAGGGCGTGACGTCGCTGGTGCGCACGCACGGTCGCCGCGTCGTGTCGTGTGCGCTCGATGAACTGCGTGGCGGTGGCGAATACGCCGCCCCGATCACCACGGGTCCCGATCGCACGGTCCTGCTCTTCTACGAAGACATCGAAGCGGATCGGCTCGTGCGAGGTGATCGCTACGTGCGTCGTGCGGCACGTCGCGTGTACCACGCGTTCACCGAAGGACAGCGCGTGAGCGGCTTCGAGATCGTCTTCGGGTTGCTGGTGCGCGCGCTGCGTTCGGCGGGCTGTCGCGTCGTGGTGAACAACCCGTGGCTTGCGCGACGACATCCGCAGCATCCCGTAGCCATCGCGGGCTACCCGCACGTGCTCGATCGATGGACCTTGCCCAATCCGGCGGTGCTCGGACCAGGGCTGCTCGATCATCCGGCCGAGCGGCCGCAGCTCATGACGGACCCGCGCTTTCGGACGTACTTCGTGCCGTGCGAGTGGATGCGCGAGCTGTTCGACCCGTTTTATCCGGGGCAGTGTGCGGTCTGGTTTGGTGGGATCGATGTCACTGAATGGCCCGACGTATCGAAGGAGCCCAAGGACATCGATCTGCTCATCTACGACAAGATTCGCTGGAATCGTGAGACGTTGGTCCCGCAGCTGCTGGAGCCGATCGAGGCCGAGCTGACGCGGCGCGGCCTGCGCTTCGAGCGGGTACGTCGGGGCGCGTACGACCACGCGGGCTTCCGCCGCGTGCTCGCGCGGTCGCGCGGCATGTTGTTTCTCGCGGAGCACGAGACGCAGGGGCTGGCCTATCAGGAGGCGATGGCGAGCGGCGTGCCGATCCTCGCCTGGGACCCTGAAGTGTGGATGGATCCGAACCGGCCACGCTGGACCGACGCTGTTGTACCGGCGAGTTCGGTGCCGTTCTTCTCGCCAGCGTGCGGCGAGCGGTTTCGCGACGCAGGCGGGTTTGGCGCGGCGCTGGATCGATTCCTGGCCGGCCTCCCGGCGTTCGATCCGCGAGGGTACGTCCGAGACGCGCTCTCGTTCGAGCGCTCCGCGCGGTTGTTTCTCGACGCCTACACCGCTGCAGCGCACACGCAACAAACGAGAGGGTTTTCGCACGCAGCGTCGCGGTAGCGCAACAGCTGTGACTTCGGCGTCACAGACCGCGTCAATTCGCACACGTTGCGGTGTATTCTTCCCTGCGGCGTTGGTGATGGGTGTCACACTCCCGGCGTGGTTCGTCTCACGGGCGACACCGCCGTCCCGACGCATCGGGCATCGAACTTGCCCCTCAGTCCGATGCATGCGTCGCGATGACGCGTCCCAGTTCAGCTTCTTTACGAGGTTCACGTTGCCGTCGTCGTCCGATCGTACGCCGTCGAGTCGCCCCGCACCGTCGCCACAGGCTCCGGTCGGTCGCGCGCGACATCGCGACGTCGGGGCGATTCTTCTCGCGCGTGGTTATGGACGCATCGCCGATCCGCAGCAGCGGCTCTTCCGTCACCCGTTGGTGCCGGTTGCCCTGACGCCGCTGTTGCAGTTCCCGCTGCGCTGGCTGGCGCGCTCCGGATTGGTTGGCAAGGTCGCGATCAGCGCGCGCGATGTCGCGACGTCGGTCTCGGAGTGGCTGGCCAGCCAACCCTCGATGCCGTTCGAGTTGGCGGTGGCCTCCGACACGTATCCGCGCGGACCTGCCGGCATGACACGCGATGCCGCGGCCTTGATTCCATCGTCTCGGTACGTGGTCAGCGAGGGGGCGCGTCTTCCCGATCTCGACCTGCAGGCGCTGCTCGATGCACACGTGGCGAGCGGTGCGGCGATCACCACGGTCATCGAGACCGATCGCCGCTCGCGACACGGTGCCCCGCGACAGTTGCCGGGCGGTGTGTACATCTTCGAGCGTGAAGTGCTCGACTTGATCGCGCCCAACGGGTTTCAGGACATCAAGCAGGGACTGCTCGAAACGGCGCACGCGCGTCGGCTCGGTGTGCACGCGTGGGAGCGACGCGGTCTCACGCCAGCCATCGTCGACTTCGCCTCGTATCTTGGCACAAGCAACTGGCTCGTGAGCAATCTCGACGCGCGCCCGGAGGATTATCCGGGGTTCGTCGCCTGCGGCGAAGGGTTGCGTCACCCGAGCGCCGAGGTGCACCCGTCGGCGACGCTGCTCGGCCCCGTGCTTGTCGGTGAAGGCGCGCGCATCGAAGCGGGCGCCGTAGTCGTTGGGCCATCGGTGATCGGTGACCGCGCCGTGCTCGCGCCGAACGCGACGGTATCGCGCAGCGTGCTGCTCGATGCGGTACTTGTGGAATCGGACGCGCATGTGGATTGGAGTGTGGTCACGGCGGGCGCGCGGGTGCAGACTGGTGAGAGCATCGCCGATCGCGTCGTCGTCACGCGGTCGCGTGGACTGCGTGCCGGCCTGCGACGATCGGCTCCGGTGATCGCTCCGGCGGCGATCGGGGTGGCGGCACGCGCCGCCTGTCTCGGCTAGCCGCGCATGAGTCTGCTCGCCGTTCTCGTCGATGAGCGCCCCGCCTGGGGGGCCGCCGATCCGCACGCGTCCATCGCCGCCCTGCCGGCGGTCGGTGGCTCGGTGCAGGCGCTCTGGGAGCGGCGTCTCGCGGTTGGTCGCGTGCGCATCGCGCGTGTTGTGCGTCGCGTCCCGGTGGGCGCCGAATCGGGCGAGACGTTCACCGCCATTCGCGACACGGATCCGACGTGGCTGCCCGCCGCGGACGAACCGCAACTGTCGCTCGCTTCGCTGATTGGCGCGCCACTCGATCACTTCGACGCGTTTGATCGGGTGCTGTTCGTATCGGCGCGTCTCATGCCGAGTGGCGGTGCGGGACTCGCGACGCTGCTGGAACAGGTCGATGACGCCGAACGTGTCGTGCATCTCCTCGCGGCGGCACCGCACCCGAGCGGCAGCCACGAACTCGTCTGCACGGCACCCGACGGCAGCGTGCGTCGCATTCAGCGCTACCTCGATGCGTCCGGGCGAGCGCTCGTGGCGTCTGGTGTCATCGCCACGTGCGTTCCCGTGCGCACGCTGCTCTCGGTGGAACGGGCCGGCGCGATCCACTCGCTCGAAGCGCTGCGCAGTGCGCTGGTCACGGCCGGATTGCAGAGCGTCGACATTCCCGAAAGCGATGCGGTGTTCGATCTCGCCGACGAGGGAAGCGCGCTGACGTTCCTGCAGCATCGCATCCGGCTCGAGGGCTCGCGCACCGCGGCCTCGTCGGGGGAGCGCACGACACCCTCGGCGTCTGTGCGCGGCGCGGTGATCATCGAAGAGGGTGCCGACGTCGCGCCTGATGCCTTGCTGGTCGGACCGTCGCTCATCTGCGCGGGGGCGCGCGTCGCGCAGGGTGCGCGAGTTGCGCAGAGTGTGCTGCTGCCGCACGTCGTGGTGGCCGCTGGTGAGACGGTGCGGCATCGACTGCTCGCGCCGAAGTCGTCCCGCGCCGAACGTCCGCAGCGCCGGCAGGGGCTGTCGCCAATGGTGCCATCCGCACCAACGCCAGTCACGGGCGCGTCGCAGTACGCCGACGCCAAGTCCTGGATCGAGGCGGGCATCGCAGCCTTCGCGTTGCTGCTGCTCTCCCCGCTCTTTCTCGTGCTGAGCGTGTTGGTGAAGCTCACATCGCGCGGTCCGATCTTCTACGGCGATCCACGCGAAGGGCTGGGGGCGGAAACCTTCCGATGCTGGAAGTTCCGCACGATGCGCCCCGATGCGCACGCGTTGCAGCGCGCACTCAGCGCGGGGAACCTCGCCGACGGGCCGCACTTCAAGATGGCCAACGATCCGCGGCTGACGCCGATTGGCGGTTGGATGCGTCGTCTCAATCTCGACGAACTGCCGCAGCTCTTCAACGTGCTGCTTCGCGAGATGAGCTTCGTGGGCCCGCGTCCCTCGCCAACGCGCGAGAACCAGGTGTCAGCACCGTGGCGACAGGCGCGACTGTCCGTGCGCCCCGGCATCACGGGACTCTGGCAGGTCTGTCGTCATCGTCGCGAAGAGGGCGACTTCCACCAGTGGATCGAGTACGATATGCTCTACGTGGAGCACTGCTCGTTCCTCGTGGACGCGCGCATCCTGGTCGCCACGATTCTCACGGGAGGCGGACGTCGCCCCGTACCGGTCACGTCCATCATTCCGGGCGTGCACCGCCGTGTCGAGCCGGCGGGCATGCCGTCAACGTCAGCGCGAAACGTCTCGGACGATGTCGCCGACATCGCCGAGCCGATCGCCACGCCCGCTGATTCCGCGCGCACGTCGGCGGCCCTCGATGTGGCGGCGAGCGTTGGCCCTGCGGCGCGTCGATGGCGTGCCGAGGTACTGCCCGAATGAACGGCCGGCCTCTTCGCCGAGGACGCGCGCTGCCGTCAGCGCTTGCGTGCTCGGCGGCTCTGTCGTGGCTCACTGTTTCGGCACACGCGCAAGGTGCCGTCGCACGCGACTCGCTGGCCCCCGAACGGACGCGCCCGGTGTGGCGAGTTGGTCTGGAAGCGGGCAGCGCGTATGAACAGGAAGTCCGCTTCATCGGCGATGGGGCCGCCGATGCCTTTCATCGCGCGGGGGGCGTCATCAGTGGTGGCGTCGCGAATCGCCGCTGGCGCGCCGAACTGGACGCGCGCGGTGAAGTGGTGCGGTTTGCCGCGCTGCGCGATCTCGATCGCGAGACATACGATGTGGGCAGCACCATGTCCTGGCGCATGACCACGCGCACGCAGGCCCAACTCGGCGTGCGTGCGTTGACGAGCACGGTCCCCTCGGGGATCACGCAACTTGATCCGTCCGTCCTGCCGCTGCTCGTCACACGCACGCAAGCGGCGGTGTTCTCGGTGGCCAGCCGACTCGGCCCGAACAGCGAGGTCGTGCTTGCCGTCGATGGCGCGCGCATTCGCTTCGATGCGGACGGTTTCGCGGGCGGCCGCACCGCCGGTGCACTGCTCCGTCTTTCGGGACGTGCCCGTCGAACCACGACGATCGGCCTGCAGGCCGATACACGCCTGTCCGACTTCGATTCGCTCGCGGTGACAACGGCCCTGCTCGAGAGCGATGTGACGCAGGATCTCGGACGCGTTCGCCTGCGAGTACGCGCGGGCGCCACCGCGGCGCAGTCGGCGGCCACCGTCGGCGCGCCGGCGGAACTGACCGTGGAGCCGACGGGATCGGTCGAGATCTCGCGCGATGTCCGTCGGTTCTCGCTCGCTGGCAACGCCGGACGCAGCATGCTGCCGGCCTTCGGGTTCGGTCGGGTCCTGCGGACGGACGTGGCGGGGGTGTCGGCGACGTGGACACGTCCGCGCGGTCCGAGCCTGCGCCTCGCCGCCGATGCGTCCCGCAACACGGACCCGGTCGCACCCGGCCTCGATCTGACCTTCCTGTCGCTGTCGGGGGAGTGGCAGCAGCCGGTTGGCGACCATGTGCGTCTCCAGCTGGCCGCCTTTGTTCGTCGCCTCGATGTCGTGACGCCCTTCAACAATCGAGGCGTCACGCTCTCGGCCCGCTTCGATACGTCTCGCTGATTCCGCTCGTCTTTTCTGATCGCACACGCTTCCCCTCGGTCTCGCTCGCCCATGTCCACGTCGATCCGTCGCCTCACCTGGTTGCTCTCCGCCGCGCTCATCGCCAGCGGCTGCGCCTCGTCCGTCCAGGGGCCGTTCGTGTGGGCCTCCTCGCTCGCCCCCGAGCCGGAGCGCTCGGTGTACCGCATCCAGCTCGGCGACGAGCTGCGCGTGCGCGTCTGGGACAACGATCCGTTGTCGGTCACGGCCCGCGTGCGCAGCGATGGATCGTTCGTGCTCCCGCTGCTTGGCGAACTGCCGGTCGCCGGACTCTCGGCCGACTCCATGGCGCGCCGTGTCGAATCGCGACTTGCCGAGGCCAAGCTCGTCATCAATCCGCGGGTGACGGTGATCGTCGATGAAACGCTGACGGTGTCCGTGCTCGGGAAGGTCACGCGTGCGGGCTCCTATCCGCTGGGCGCCGCGCGCAGTGTCGCTGACGCGCTCGCGGCCGCGGGTGGCTTGAGCGAGTTCGCCCGTGAAGATCACCTGTTCGTGCTTCGGCAGACACCGACGCCGACACGCATCCGCTTCCGCTTTCGCGAGTTGTTCGATCCGACCAGTCCGGCGTCCCGTTTCCGGCTGCGCAGCGGCGACGTGGTTCTCGTGGATTGACGCCTGATGGCCAAGCTCTTGCAGGTGTCGTTCCTGATCCTCTCGCTCGCCGTCCCGATCTCGATCGCGCGGCGCGCTCGTCCGGCGTCCGGCCTCGCGCTGACCGTCGGACTCTTCTTCGGAGTCGTGCTGCTCTACGTCGTGCTCGTTGGTTGGGTCGTGCCGCGACTCGCCTGATCCGCCTGCTGGCTTCGCTCCTTCTTCTCGCCTATGTCCGCGCCCTTGCCCTTTCCTCCGCGTAACCGTTCGCTCCGCCTCGAACCGCCGGCCGATCCGAACGGTCGTGGTCCGCGTGACTCCGGCGTGCCTGAGGAACCGCTCGTCGATCTGGCGTGGCTCAGCGATCTGCTGCGCTTCCCGTTCAACGCGCTGCGGCGCCATGCCCGGCTCGCCGGTGGCGCGGCGGCCGCCGTGCTCGTGGCCACCGCGCTGGCGCTCGTCATCGCCCCGCGCACGTACGAAGTGGAATCGCGCATTCTTGCTCGTCGCAACATGGTACTCCCCGCACTCGGCAATCCGCGGCGCACCGTGCCGACGGAGTCGGATGCGCCAGCGGCGCTGGCCATGGAAGCCGTGTTCAGCCGTGACAATCTCTCGGCCATCATCGACTCGACCGGCCTGGTGGCACAGATCCCCGAGATCATCTCGCTGCCACGCCTGCTGTTCGAGAACGTGCGCGAGCGCGTGAAGGGGCCGCGCACCGATGAGGAGAAGCACGACATGCTCGTGAAGCTGCTCGAAAAGCGGCTCTACGTGGCAACGGAGGATGGCACCGAGGGAACCGTCACCATCGGCATTCGCTGGCGTGAACCACAGACCGCACTCGCCGTGGTCGAAGAAGCGGAGCAGCGATTCCTCGCGCGTCGGTACGATCAGGAAGTTGAACTGCTCAACGAAAGCATCGGCATTCTCGAACGCTACGTGCAGAACGCCAACGGCTCGATCGCGAACTCGATGGCGGCGTTGCGCGATCTGCCTGGCGTGCGGATTGCCGATCTCGACACGCGTCGATTCACCGGTGCGGCGCAGACATCGGCGCGCACGCGCGCACTCAACGGCGAAATGGCGCGCCTGCAGGCCCAGTTGGCGTCGGTGCGTGGTGGACGCGAGCAGCAGGAAGCGGCGTATACGCAGCGACTCACCAGCGCCCGCACGCGACTCGCGGAGCTGCAGTCGCGGCTCGGTGACGCGCACCCCGAAGTGGCGAGCGCGCGCAGCGACCTCGAGCTCGCCAGTGCGCTGCCACCGGGGCTCGAGGACTTGCGGACGCAGGAGCGCGCGCTGGTCGACCAACTCGCGCGCCTCGGTGCCTCGATGCCGGGCACGACGGACGCGTCGGCCGAGCTCGCGATGCAGCGCCTCAACTTCGAGCGGCTGATGCAGCAGCGCGTGGACTCGCTCGAGGACCCGCGCCTCACGTACGCCCGCTCGCAGCTCAAGATCGCCATCACGAACTACGAGGACATGCTGGAGCGCCTCGAGGCGGCGCGCATCGAACTCGAGACGGCGCGGGCGGCCTTCAAGTATCGCTACTCCGTCACGACACCGCCTGAGCTGCCCAAGCGTGCCGTGTCGCCCAGCATTCCGTTGCTCGCCATCGGCGGCGTCCTGCTCGCGATCGCCGCCGCGTTCTTCGTGGCGGTGGGCCGCGATGTGCTCGGTGGTCGCATCGTCGAGGCCTGGCAGGTCCGGCGTCAACTCGGGCTGCCCGTGCTCGGTGAGGTTCGACGCGCGTGATCGATGTCGCCGCGTCGATGCCCGAGGCGGCGTACTCCGGGAGCGGATTCGATCGATCGATCGGCCGCTCGCCCGCCGCGCGACTGATCACACCCGCGCTGCTCGCGCTGGTGTTGCTCGGCGCCCTCGTACTCGGCGTCACCGGCAATGTCGTGTTGGCCGCACTGCCCATTCTCGCCGGACTCGCCGCCGTGGGGCTCTGGTGGCTGCCGGTTCGCGTGCCGCTCTACGCGGTACTCGCGCTCGGACTGCTGGCCGATGTTGGTGGGCCCGTACCGATCCCCGCGAGCAATCCCGTGCTCGCGCCAGTGCGCCTGCTCAAGGAAGTGCTGCTCGAGAACCTGAACGGCATCACCGGTGTGCAGGCCCTGCGTGTATCGGGACTCGACGTGATGCTGCTTGCCCTGACGGTGCTCCTGTGTGCACGCGCGATCGCACGTGTCCCGGAGACGCTCGACGCCTCCCCGCCGCTGCTGCGCCCGTTGCTCCTCGCGCTCTTCGCGGCCTTGACGATTCTCGTGCTCGCCGAAGTCTGGGGGATCGGACGCGGCGGTGACATTCGTCAGTCGGTCTGGCAGATCCGATACGTCCTCTGGGTGCCACTGCTCTCCGTACTCGCGATGCTCGTCGTCCGCACGCTGCAGCACGTGACGGAGATCGCGTTCGTGCTCACCGGCGTCGCGCTGTGCAAGACGGCCATAGGTGTCTACGTGTACGTCTGGTCGTTGCGCCATGGACACGGGGTCCCCCACAGCGTGACCAGCCACGCCGACACGATGCTCTTTGCGGTGGTGGTCGCGCTCTGGTCGGCCGTGCTCGTGCTGCGACCGTCCGCTGGTCGGTTCCTCGTGGGCGTTCCGGCACTCATTGCGATGCTGGTCGCGATCGTCGCGAACAATCGTCGCACCGCCTACGTGAGTGTGGGTCTTGCGCTGTTCCTGCTGCTGCTCCATGTGCCACGCCGCACCCTGCGTCGTGCCCTGCTGCTCCTCGCCGCCCTTTCGCCGCTCTTCGTGGGGTACATGATCGTCGGTGCGTCCCGCTCCGGCGGAATCTTCGCGCCCGCTGCCGCGATCTGGTCGGTGACCAAACAGAGCGATGGCTCCAGCGATTCGCGTGACGTCGAGAACTACAATCTCACGCTCACCCTGCGCGGCAACCTGCCGCTCGGTTCGGGGTTCGGCCACATGTACGACGAAGGCCCCGCCGCGTACGACCTCAGCGACATCTTCGCGCAGTTCCGCTACGTGGCGCACAACTCGATCCTGTGGCTGCTGGCCATTCTCGGACCGCTCGGCTTCTTCATGCTGTGGCTGCCGATCGTGGTGGGCACGTACTTCGCCGCGCTTGCGCATCGATTCGCCGACGCCGCGCCACGCGCGTCCACCGTGCGCATCGCGGCCTACGTCGTCATCGCCACGTTCGCCGCCTACCAGGTGCAGGCGTATTCCGACATGGGCACGCAGGGCTGGACGGGCACGACGCTCGTCGCACTCGCGCTCGCAACGACGGCGGTGCTCGTGCGCGAAACCGGCGTATGGCGCGTTGCACCACGGGCGGGCGGCCACGCATGAGCGGCATCTGGTGGGTCGGCCTCGCGCTCGCGGTCGCGGGTATCCCGATCGCGCTCGGCACGGGCTATCTCGGCCTCTTGGCGGCGGCCGCGCGGCGGCGACCTCCCGCTGCACCACGCGATGACATCCGCTTCGATGTCATCGTGCCGGCGCACAACGAAGCCGACGGGTTGCCGGCGACACTGCGCAGCCTCACGACGCTCGATTATCCCGCGACCCAGCACCGGATCATCGTCGTGGCCGACAACTGCTCCGACGACACCGCCGAGGTCGCGCGCGCGTTCGGAGTCCACGTCATCGAACGGCACGACCTCTCGCGTCGCGGCAAGGGCTTCGCACTCGAACGCGCATTCGCCAGAAGTCGCACCGACGCCTTCGCCGATGCCGTCGTGGTCGTCGACGCCGACAGCACCCTGTCCCCGGGCGCGCTGCGTGCCTTCGCCGCTGCATTCGCCGATGGTGCGGTCGCGGCGCAAGGCGACTATCGCGTGCGCAACGCCGACGACACCTGGCGCACGCAACTGCTCGAGTACGCGTTCACGCTGCACCACACCGTGCGCTCTCTCGGACGTGATCGGCTCGGCTGGTCGAGCGGGCTGCGCGGCAACGGCATGGCGTTTCGCCTCGAGACGCTGGAGCGGGTCCCCTACGCCGCGTTCTCCGTGGTGGAGGACATCGAGTACGGCCTCCAGCTCGGGATCGCGGGCGAAGCCGTTCGTTATGTGCCCGACGCCGAGGTCCTCGGTGACATGCCGACCGCGGGTGACGCAGGCGCACGGGCGCAGCGAGCGCGCTGGGAAGAAGGCCGGCGCACCCTGCGC
>JALOPN010000170.1 GCA_025453875.1 Gemmatimonadaceae bacterium
CACGAGCCCGAGGCGCGGCGTCGACGCGTCGCGTTGTGGGACGTGCTCGAAGCCCAGCGGGGTGCGGCGGGCCCACTCGCGCCGCAGGGGCATCGAGCACCACCCGCCGTGGTGCCCCCGCTCTCGCCGGTGGAGCTCACCGCGGCCGACTATCGCATGACCGGCCTGTCACTCGCGGGCCATCCCATGGTCCATGTGCGCGAAGCGCTCGCAATGAACGGCGTGCGCACCGCACGCGACCTGCTCACGCGCGGGCGCGATGGCGACCGCATCGGGACGGCCGGCCTCGTGATCTGTCGGCAACGCCCCGGCACGGCGAAGGGCTTCGTGTTTCTCACGCTCGAAGACGAAACGGGCATGATCAACATCGTGGTCACCCCCAAACGCTTCGAACGCGACGCCGCGCTCATCTCGGGCTCGCCACTGCTGCTCGTGCGCGGCATCCTGCAAGTGGAAGGACGCGTCGTGAACGTGCGCGCGCGCACGTTCCGGGCGCTGCGGGCCGACAGCGGCGAGACGTTCGTGAAGGGGCGGGATTATCGGTGAGCAGGCACGATCAACGGCGCCACGGGTTTGCGAAGCGCGGTGACGTCAGCAGCGTTGAATCGGTCAGACTCTCGAGGAACGCGATGAGATCGGCCTTCTCCTGCGGCGTGATCGTGAAGCCCTTCACGAAACCGTTCTTGAACGGGCTCAGCGCACCATCCCCCGCGTGCGGTCCCTCGCGAATGAGTCGGCCGCCGCGCGCGTAATGATCGATGACCTCACCGAGCGTGGCGATCGATCCGTCGTGCATGTAGGGAGCGGTCACGGCGATGTTGCGGAGCGTGGGCGCCTTGTGGCTGCCCATGTCGGCCGCGAGCCCCGTGAACTCCTTGAGCCCGGTGTTGTCCGCCGGGTACGCGCCGGTCCCGCCCACGTTGTAGAGGCCGTTGTTGAAGTACTCCTGCTCGCGGAACGCCTTGCCCACGTACTCGGTCGAGGCAGAGAACATCACACCGGCGTGGCAGTGGAAGCACTCGGTCTCTTCCGAGAAGAACAAGGCTTCGCCACGAAGCGCGGAAGCAGACATCGCGGTCCGATCATTGCGGAACTTGTAGCGATCGTAGGGCGAATCACCCGAAATCAGCGAGCGCTGAAACGACGCGAGCGCCTTGGTGATCGTCTCCACGCTCACGGGCGACGGCCGCTCCGGGAAGGCGGAGCGGAAGAGTCGGCCGTACACGCTGTCCGCCTGCAAGCGGGCGAGCAGCTCATTCTCCATGCCGGCGAGCCCCAGTTCGACGGGCGATTCGCCGAACATCGGCAGCAGCGCCTGCTGTTCGAGACTGGCCAGGTTCGGGTTGCCCCAGTTGAGCACCGACGCGTAGCCGACGTTGGCGATGGACATGCTGTTGCGCGGATGACGCTCCCCGGTCGAACCGATGCCGACAACACGCCCGTCGGTGAACGCGCGTGACTGGAGGTGACATGACGCGCAGCTCTGTGTGCCGTTGCCGGAGAGGCGGCGATCGTAGAACAGGTGACGCCCGAGATCGACCTTGGCCGCCGACATGGGATTGTCCGCGGGGACGACGGGCGTCGGGAAGCCCGGTGGCAGTTGCCAATCGAACGACGATCGGCCAGCCGCCGGACTGAACAGTTCGTCACCGCCGCAGCCGAGCAGCGGCAGGAGGAGCAACGCAGACGGAAGCGTGCGAACGAGCGACATGCGACATCAGTGCAGAGGACGAACCTCGGTGCCGCCGCGTGCGGCACCGAGGTGGAGGAGTGGCGTCAGCGACGCACGACGCGGAAGAACGACTGCGATGCCGGCGCGGTACCGCCAGCGAACGGCAGGCCGAACGACGTGAAGATCGCCGGACAATCGAGGTCGGTCGTGCCCGACATGCAGCCGGCCGGACCACCCTGATTGATGGTCAGGTTGGACGCCGCGAGCAGCTGCGCCACATCGGCCGTGACGACATCACGCGTGACGTCGAACGTCGGGAACGACACCGTGATGCGATTCGGCTGCGCGCACGACGTCGGCACGGTGCTCGCGGAGCCCGTGGGCGTGCAGCCGGTGCTGCCAAGGTGAATGAACCACCCGTTGGCGAACCCCGGCGTGTTGAGGTCGAGACGCACCGCCTTGTAGCCCGCGTTCCACGACCAGAACATGCGCGAGAGCGAGAGCGGACCCGTCGCGGTGGTCTGATCGATGTGGTTCTTCTCGAACGGCAGGCCGAGCTGGAAGCGAAGCCCGGTGTACGTACCCGCGGGGACGGTGCCCACGACACGCGTGTTCACTTCGGGCGTCGCGTTGGGGCACGCCGTGCCGGTGCCGCCCGTCGCGAAGTCGACCAGCGCGACATTGTCAAGCTGCCACTGCGGGATCTGCGTGAGCGTCACAGGCACCTCGCTCCCGTCCGCCTTGAGCAGTCGCACATCGGACACGTACAGCATGAAGTCCGTCGCCGACGCCGTGGCCTGCGTGGTGCCGAGACTGTTGTACGACTGGCCGCACGCGAAGGCCTGCGCGCCAACGGCGGCCGCGAAGTTGATGGTGACATCCTGCGGACCAGTCGGGCCCGTGGACGAATCGGAGGAACACGCGGCCAGCAGTGCGAGCGCGGCCAGCGCCAGCGCCGGACGAGCAGAGGGACGGATCGACATCGATGAGTCTCCAGTGGGAATCAGAGGAATGAACGTTCGTCGCACAGTCGTGCGAACGATTGGTGGACCATCAGTGCGAGACGCCGTCGAGGTGACCGCTGCCAATGGCACCGGCCCGCAGGCCGATGCGCACGACGCGCGGCACACCCGGCGTGATGAAGCCGGACGCGCGATTCTCGACGTACCGCAGGTTGAAGACGTTCTGCAGCTCGACGTCGAGCTGCAGCGGCGCGCGAGTGCGCCAGCGGGTGAGTGGAACGGTGACACCGAGATCGAGCACACTGGCCGCGCGCGTCTCCAGGCCGGGCTCACCGATCGGTGTCAACGGCCCGAGCACGCGATAGGCCGCGCGAACGCGCGCCGCCGACATCAGCGCGTCATGCGAAGCGGCCGGCTGCCACATCGACCAGCGCAGTGGTGCCTCGAGGCCGATGCGTCCGGTGTACCGGGCAACCCCCGGGACCGGATCGCCCGGCACGATCGGAATGTTGTGGTCGTGAATGGTGTTCTGCGGCACAGCGTCGACGTCACCGTTCGCCGTGGTCCCGTCATTGCGGAAGCGCGCGTCGTTGAGCGTCATCGCCCCGAACACGCTCACGGCCGACGAGCGCCCCAACGGCGCCTGCCAGCGCCCACGCACATCGAGCCCCTGACGGACACTCCGGCCCGCACTGGAGACGCCCAGCGTGGTCGCATCGAACACGCGCTCGTTGCGCACATCCGTGCGAAACAGCGCCGCATGCACATGCACATTGACGTGTTCGAGCAGCACGCCGAGTTCCTGACTCCACGCCAGAAACGGGGCGCGCGTCGGATCGGCGATCACGCCAACCGGTCCGCGAAAGCCGTGGCTGACCGAGCCGAGCAACGACACGGTCGCGTCGCGCGGTGACCATCGCGTGAGATACCGCGCGCCAAGTTTCGGACTCGCGACCGTGGTGGTCTTGCGTCGCACACCCGTCGCGGCAAGGCGATCGAGAATATCGTACTCGAGCTGATCGACACGCCCACCGAGGTCGAGTGCAAGTCGCGCTCCCAGCAGATGCTGCCACCGTGCAAACCAGGCGCGACTCGTGTAGGTCGCGTCGTACGAGTGATCGGTGAGACTGGGGACACGGGCGAGCGTTGCCTGCCGTACGTAGTCCGCCGATTCGAGGCGCCAACTGACACCGGAGATCAACTGGCCACGCGGCAATCGCAGCAAGAGCTGCGCCTGACCGCCGGTTCCGGTGCGTGCGTCGCGCTCGCGCGCCTGTCGCAGCACTTGTCCGTCGCCGGGCACGGTCAGGTACCAATCGGAGCGCGCCTGCTGCACCCAGCCCGTGGCCTCGCCCGACAACGCTCGGCCGCGCACGCGACCGAGATCGCGCGCGTATCGCGCGTGTGCGATGACGCGTCGTGCGTCTCCTCCGTCCGTGCTGTCCACGGCACGTTCGAGATCACGCGTGTTGTAACGAGCGATCGAGACGAACCCCGGCGAATCCCACCGGCTGCTGTACCACTGCGCTCCGCCCTCGAGGCGACCACCGGCGACGGCTCGCCACCCACGCAGCAATCCGTTGCCGAGCATCGCGTCGCTGTTGACTTGCCAGCCCGCCTGTCGGCGACCATCGACGGCCAGCATGACGCCACCGCGCTCGCCGCGTCGCCCTGTCCGCATCCACGCCGAGAGATCACCGAAGGACGAGGACCCGAGTCCACTCGTGGTGCCGTCCGCATCGGCCGCGGTGAAGACCTCCACGACTCCAGCGAGCGCGAAGTCACCGTACAAGGGGCTGGCGCCGCCGTGAATCACGCGCAGCGATTGCGTGGCCGCCGGCACCAGCAGGTTCCAGTCGGCGAACCCCTCGACGTGTCCGTGCACGGGTGCGTTGATCGGGACACCGTCGATGGTGAGCAACACGTCGGCCGAGTGGTCGGAGTTGAACCCCCGCAACACCGCATTCGACGTGAAGCCCGGCCCCTGCCCCTGCTCGTGCACTTCGAGCCCCGTGACGCGACGCACCAGGTCATACGCCGTCGCGGCAGGCACCGCGATGAGCGCTGTCGTATCGGCCGC
>JALOPN010000171.1 GCA_025453875.1 Gemmatimonadaceae bacterium
AGATCGCGCAGCGTCTGGAAGTCGTGAATGGTGACACCGAACGCGGGGAGCAGCACGACATCGGCGGGCGCCACCGGCGCGTAGTCGAAGCCGGTGCCCTTGGCCGAGAGGAACGTGATGCCCATGCTCTTGAGCTTGGCGTTCACGTGCGGGTTGTGAATGATCTCCCCGGCGAGGAAGATGCGCTTCTCGGGAAACTTCTGCCGCGTCTGATACGCGTAGTCCACCGCGCGCTCGACGCCGTAGCAGAAGCCGAACTCGCGCGCGAGCCGCACCGTCGTGTCGCCCGCCTCGAGCGTGTAGTCGCGCTCGCGCAGCAGATCGACGAGGTGACCGGTGTAGTCGGCCGCCAGCGTGTCCTGGACTTCGGCCTTGAGACCGAAACCCTTGCGCACGTACTGACCGCCGGGAGCGGCGGCTGTGGACTCGCCGGCCGTCGCGGCCGCGCCTGAGAAGCTGGTCGTGTCGCTCATGACTCGGAAAGAGAATGACGGGCGGCCAACGCGTCACGCATCCCCTCGGATGCGTCACGGGCCGTCGCCTGATCCATCACGTACGGCTGCAGCGTGTCGCGCAGCCACTCGGGAAGTGAACGCCGGCTGAAGCGTTCGCGGTCCACACACACCACCACCACGGTGGCTGCCACGCGCAGCTCACCCGTGTGCAAGCCGTAGTGGTCGACCTGGAACGTCAACGACGAATCCCCGATGCGCGGCACGTAGGTCACCAGCGCCAACGCGTCGTCGAGACGCGACGGCACGAGATAGTCGATGGCCATGTGCCGCCGCGGGAGCAGGACCTCCGGCTCGTTGAACAGCCGATCGTACGGCAGGCCGGCGTCCCGCATCCACTCCTGCTCGGCGTGCTCCACGAAGCGCGTGAAGGCGCTGAACCGCGCGATGCCGACGAGGTCGACATCGGCCCAGCGAACGCGTTCGACGGCGACGTGCGGACGAGCCATGCAGCGGGAAGTGAGGGAGACCCTGTCACACCGGACGGGCGATGTCGGCGCAACGACGACGGCGCGTGGCCGGTTCGTGCAATATACTCAACCAGATCGTGACGTCCGCCGACTGGACGCCGCTCCTCACTGCGCGCACGTTCGAGGCCATCATGCTTGCATCCCTGCTCGTTCCGCTCGACGGCTCGGCGTTCAGCGCCAAGGCCCTCCCGGTCGCCACCGCGATCGCTCGGCGTACCGGCGCGACCGTGCACGTCGTGTCGGTGCTCGACCCGAGCGCGTACGTCCCCTTCGTGCCGGGCGAGGTCCTCGTGCCGGTCATGGACACCGAGGCGTTGGCCGCGCGGCGCGAGGCCGACGAGGCCGCCGTCCGCGAGGTGGCGCAGTCGCTCGTGGCCGAGGGCGTGAAGGCCGAAGGGCATCTCCTCGAAGGCACGGTGGTCGAGGCGCTGGCCGAGTTCGCCCTCACCATTCACGCCGATCTGGTCGTGATGACCACGCACGGCCGGAGCGGCCTCGAGCGCGTCTGGCTCGGCAGCGTGGCCACGAGCTTCCTGCAGCGCGCCCCGTGCCCGGTGTACCTCGTGCGCCCCGAGGGCGCCGCGCCCGCGACCGCCCTGCCTACCGGCAGCATGCTGGTGCCCCTCGACGGCTCGCCCTTTGCCGATTCCATGCTGCCACGCGCCACGGGCTTCGCGCAGTCGCTGGGGCTGTCGATGCGGCTGTTCACCGTCGCCATCCCGAACGCGGTCCCGATGGCCCCGTTCGGCACCGAGGCGCTGCTGGCCGACGAGTCGGATCTCACGCGGCAGGAGCAGGACGCGCACGAACGGCTGAACGCGCTGGCAGCGACGATCCCGGTGCCCTGCACGGTGTCCGTGGCCACGGACATGACGGCCACGCGCGCGATCCTCGAGGAGGCCGCGCGTGAGGACGTCGGGCTGATTGCGATGGCCACGCACGGTCGCACGGGGATCATGCGGCTGGTGATGGGCAATGTCGCCGACTCCGTGCTGCGCAGCGTCTCCAAGCCCATGCTGGTGTACCGCCCGGTGGCGGCGGAAGTGGCCGCGACCGAGGCACGCTGAGGCCGACGCGCGCTACGGGCGCCAGAACGCGGGCGTGAGCAGCGGCGCCAGCGCGTAGGCCACCAACGGCTCGTAGGCGGCCTGACGATCCACGAGGCCGGCGGTGAGGATGCCAACAGCGCCGCGTCCCGTCTTGGTCCCCGTCACCTCGGCCTCCGCGTCCATCGCGAGGCCGAGCTCCTCGCCGCGGCGGAGCCGCGCGATCACGCCAGGAGGCAGCGGCATGCTGAGCGACCCGCCCACCCCTTCGGTGCCGTTGCGGTGCACGGCAACCGCCCACGCGCAGGTGCAGCGCTCGCTGCGCGCGCGTCCGCGCGCCTCGGATGGTCTCGTCATCGCCCCATGGTTGATCCGGGACGCCGGAGCCAACATCGAGCCCGTGCACGACCACCGCGCGCGAGACGCGTGTGAGCACGGCGCGGACCGCCGCGATCTTCACGGGATTGCGACTGCCCACCACCGCGCACTGCAGCGCGGCGAGCGATGAGGTCAGCGGAGGGAGCGCGGTGTGCATCGTGACCGGAGGGAAATGTGCATGGTGCGGAATCGCGCAAGTTGCTTGCTTGCAGGCACGTACGCGAGTAACGTAGCCCACATCCTGCATGATCGCCTCGTCTGCCGCGTCGACCCGCTCTCAGCGGCGGACGCGTTCTCCGGAACGCGCCGCGTCGCGCCGCCGGCTGTGGCTCGATTTCGTCAACACCGACACCGCGCCTTCGGCTCCGCGTGGTGACCTGTTGCGCGATTTCGGGACACTGCTCCGGTGGCTCGTCGACGCCCGCGTCATCGACACGGATCGCGCGGGTGGCCTGTCGCGTCGAGCGCTGCTGCAGCCGGCCGCCGCGACCGCGACGCTCGTGGATGCACGTCGCGTCCGCGCGGCGATGCGACAACTCGCCGAGCGCGGCGCCACCTCGACGCGCACACGCGAAGACGCGATTCTCGAGATCAATCGCGTGCTCGGCCGATCGGCCGGGACGCGTCGACTGGAGCAGATCGAGCCTGGTCGCTACGTGCGCGTGTTCGTGCCAACGGGCGACGCGTTCGCCGGTCTCATGATTCCGATTGTCGAGTCGGCGGCCGACTCGCTCGTGCTCGACGAGCTCGACCGTGTGCACCGCTGCGCCGACCCACGCTGCCCGCGCGTGTTTCTCGACACCTCGCGGAACGGGACGCGGCGCTGGTGCGACATGGGCACGTGTGGCAATCGGGCGAAAGCCGCGCGACACCGCGCGCGCGGCGCGAACCGGTTGGACACGGCCTCCGACACGGAGGTGCGCTGACATGGACGCGCGACGTACACCGGAACGCCCGGTGCCCGGCGTGCCACGGCACACGCCCGACCCCACGCTGGAGCGCGGCTTCGTCGCCTCGCTGCGGTGGTTGGTCGCCGAGGGCGAAGCGCGCGGCGTGCGACGCATTGCCGTCGAAGTGCGCGCGCTGCGCGAGGCGCTCACCACGCTCGACGAAACGCGACGCGCGCGAGACGAACATGCGGAGCGCGCGGCCGGGCTCGATCGGGAGATCCAGGCGGCGCTTCGCCTGCTCGGCGATGCGACGCGCGTGGAGGGCAACGGCACGCTCGTGCAGCGACTCGTGCGACTGCGCGACATTCTGGGCCGCGACATCGCCACGCGTCGCGCGCTGCTGCAGGAGCGCGACAGCTGGCGCGCGATGTGCGAGTTCCAGGTGCGATCGCGCGCGAAGATCCACGAACTGCTCGAGGCATCGGAGCAGGGACGCGAGCAGCTCGAAAGCGAACTCGCCACGATGCGCGATCGCATGACGGTGCTCACCGCGCTGCACCAGGAGACCGTCGACGAGATGGCCGACCAGCGGCGCTCGGCGTCGATGGCCGTGACCGAACTCGCGCGGCTGCAGGAGACCGCCGCGACCTTGCGCGAACGCGTGATCGTGCTGGAGCGCGAACGCGCGCAGCTCGGGCTGTTGCGTGATCAGGTGCACGCGGCGATCACCGAGCGCGACCTCGCGCGCGACGACGCGGCGCGGGTGCGCGAGGAGCTGCAGCGCGCACAACAGGCCACGCAACGCTCCGACGCCGAAGTCGCGCGCCTTCGCGCGGACGCGGAACGCGCGGACATCGCCGCGGCGCGAGCGAACGACGATCTCGCGGCGCTGCGTGGGCAGCTTCGGCAGTGGAGCGGCGCGGTGGAACGCGCGTTGGCCGAACTCGGTCGCGCCGCGTTGGCCCTGGGACAGGAACGGCCGACGCCCTGAAGGAGCGTCGGCCGTTGCGTGGATTGCGGCGCGAGTGTGCGCCGCGCGATCAGCTTGCCGAGACGGCGATGGCCGACGGCTTGATGTATCCCATGTCGACCGCGTACCCGGCGAGCTTGCGCTGCAGGATGCGGCGGCCGCGGAAGAGCCGCGACTTGACCGTCCCTTCCGGCACACCGAGCGCTTCGGCGATCTCGGCGTAGCGCAGTCCCTGCAGGTCGCTCAGCACGACGGCTGCCCGGTACTCATCGGGCAGGGCGCGGATGGCCCGCGTGATCTCGTCATCGAGGAACGAATCGTAGAAGCGACCTTCTGGATCGGCTTCACCGACCGCCTCGAAGAGTGCCCAGCCCTCGGTATCCTCGGGCTGCTGCACCTCGCGCGCATCGATGCGACGCTTGCGGCTCACGAACACGTGGTAGAGGATCGTGAAGAGCCACGCGCGGATGTTCGTACCGAGATGGTACTGCTCCCACCGCTCGATCGCGCGCAACATCGTGTCGCTCACGAGATCTTCGGCGTCGTCACGCGAGCGGGCGAGCTTGAGCGCGAAGGAATACAGGGCGTCGAGATGGACGAGCGCTTCCCGCTCGAACTGCGCGCGACGCGCTTGTCGGTCGGCCTCGTCGGCAACGGATTTGCCCGCGAGCGCCTCGGCGCTCGTGGCTTCCGTCGTCGCGGCCTGCACCGCCATCGGTTCGCTCGTCGTGTCCATGCTCCTGACTCCCATGTCGCGTCACCGCGACGTTGCCTCCGTTTCCCGCTCGTCGTATCGCGGCCTTTGCGCCGCGCAACGAGGAGCGAGTCCTGCTTACTCCGCGCCGCGCGCGCCGGGCAGTGCCACCGCGCCACCGTCGCGCACATGCGTGCCGATGAAGCGCTTGAGATCGGCCGCGATCCCTTCGAGCACCGCGAGGTCTCGCTTCACGCGCGTCATCAACACGGCGCCTTCGAGCGTCGCAATGATGAAGCGCGACAACCGCACCGCATCCACGTCATCCTGCAACTGCGGCCGTGCCTCCCACAGCAACGAGCGGATCTGGCTGGCCCAACGCTCGAAGACCGCCTCGATGCGCACGCGGAATCCCTCGTGCGCATCGGCCAACTCGGCGGCGAGGTTGCCGAACGGCGAACCGCCGCGACCACCGCGCTCCGCCTGCAGGGTGACCACGGCGTCGATGAAGAGCGAGAGACGCTCCAGCGGGTCGATCATGGGCTCGCGAAGAATTGCGAGGCCACGCTCGGTGAATCGCTCGAACTGGCGATTCAGCACTTCATACCCGAGCTCTTCCTTGCTGCGGAAGTAGTGGTAGAAATGGCTCTTGCCACTGAGCTTCGCGCCACGGATGACATCGTCCACCGAGGTGGAGGTGTATCCGCGCTCGGCGATGAGCATCGCGGCGGCGTCGAGGATCTGGGTGCGTCGGTCTGACATCGTGCCTCATGTTAGGACCGGGTGGTCCAAAGCGCAAGAGGGAAGGTTCCCGCCGTTACGTTTCCTCGCAAAGTCGCCGGTGCTGAACTGCACCGTAAATGTCACGACCCCCGTCGCCCGAACCCGAAGCGCTTCGACCGATTGGTCCATTGAGTCGTCGGACGGTTCCCGTGGTGCGAACCTACCTGCGCATCGCCGCCCTCGATGCCGTGCGCCCGGGCCGGCCGACCCCCGCCCGCGCGCACCTCGAGCCCCTGCCCCCCGGCGATCTGGCGACCTGGCGGGCACTCTACGCCCGGATCGGCGGCCCGTGGCACTGGCACGACCGGGACGCCTGGGACGACGCGCGGCTCGCCACCTATCTGTCGGACCCGGCGGTGCGGACGTGGTGCGTGGAGGTCCCCGACGACGGGCAGGGCCAGGCACACCACGATGCCGGCCTGCTCGAGCTGTGCCAGCACCCCGACGGATCGGTCGAGATCGTCTATCTCGGCCTGCACGAGAGCGTCAGCGGACGCGGTTTGGGGGCGTGGCTCGTGTGCGAAGCCATCGCCCGAGGCTTCGCGCTCGGCGCGAGCAGTGTGTGGCTCCACACCTGCACGCTCGATGGACCGGCCGCGCTCCCGAACTATCTCGCACGCGGCTTCGTCATCGAGCGCACGGAAACGTACGAGGCCACGCTCCCCGGCTGATCAGCGACGGCGCTTGCGACCGGGGTGTCCGCCGCCACGCGAGCCGTGGCCTCCACGCCCACCGCGCGGCCCGCCCTGGCCACGTCCGCCGTGGCGCCCCGCGCCAGGGCGTCCGTCCGGCGTGCGCGATCGATCGCGCGACGCACGCTCCTGCGCCGCGACTTCCTCGTCGGTCCACGGCGCGTCGAGTCGGTCCTGCAGCGCATCGAGCGTATCGGCGCGTACGGCCCCACGCTGCCCACGCGTGACAATGAATCGCAGCGGGCGCTGCGCGATTGCCGCCGGCATTTTGGGCAGCTCACTCGCATCGAGCGTGCGGGCGAGCTTCTCCGGCAGACGCAAGCGCACAATCGGTACCGGCGCGTCCACCACCGACTCGTCGACGTCGTAATCGAGCAGCACCTCGCGATCGCGCACCATCACCGAATCGGGGAGCGAACGCGCTTCCAACAGCTCCTCATCGCGCACGAACGCATCCACCGCGAGTCGCAAGGCGAGCCGACGCACGTCGTCCCAACTGTAGGTGTCCTGCAACTGCGCGCGATACCACGCGGTCAACTCCGCGTGGCCGAGTCGTAGTGTGCGACCACCCAGCCGACGCCACACCTCACGTACCTGTTCGATCGCGTCGTGATTGCGTCGCACCGCGTGATGGCGCAGCTGTCCGCTCGCCAGCCCCTCGGCCAGCAGATCGCGGGCGCGCTCGGCCTGCGCGTCAGTCCACGTGCGCACCGGTTCCGATTCGCGCGAGAGCTCGAAGCCGAAGTAGGTGACGCGGCGCCGTTCGACGATGGGCGACGCACCACGCTCGGGATCGAGCACCAACTCGGGCGGATGACGGTGCGCATGTTCGCGAATGAGGTCGAGGGGCAGCTGCGTCCCTTCGATGCTCGCCCGCGGCACTCCGAATCGATCGGCAAAAAAGCGCAGCGTGCCGGCGACCGCTCCCCAACTGCCGCACACGCTCGTGCGCGACACACGCGCCGACTGCCCGTCGATCGTCTCCTCGTCGAGTACGAGATCGAAGGGCAGATAGCGCGCGAGCAGATCCTGGAAGCGACGCAGCACGGCCTCGCGTGCGAACGACAGCGTGTGCGGCAGTGGCACGCCGACGCTGCGGTAGACGCTCGCCATCGCCAGCGCGGCATCTTCGAGCGACTTCACCAGCACACCCCGCCGCTCCGCCCATGCGGCGATCGCATCCGCATCGAACAGATGCCGCGCGAGTCCATAGACTTCGCCGACGTAGCCTGCCTCGCGAAAGGCCTCGGCGTACACGTTGTACGCCGTGAGGTGATCGGAACCGTGCACGACGAGTCCCGACAGATCCCGATCGTCGCGCGTCATGCGATGCAGCGACTCGATGCCGCTCATGAGCGCGAGATACGGCAGCAGATCGTCGTCGCCATGCACGATGAGCTCGGCCCACGGCCGCTCCACGGGCAACGCCTCCACCGCGCGCCCGTAATCGGTCAGGCGGCCCGCCTCGATCAGCCCACGCGTCTCGCACAACGTCACCGCGCGACGATACGCCGCGCGATCGAGCGGCACGGGCAGATCGAGATCATCCGCCCGCACGCCAAGTCCGGCGCAGGTGAGCGCGACACGCTCCGAATCGCCCGCGAGCTGGAAGTCGGGTTCGGTCGGACGCAGCGACGCGAAGTGAATGTCCCGATCACTCAGGATGAACACGCGACCACCCGCCACGCGCCCGTGCACGCGGCCCGCCATCTGCAGGATCTCGTTCGCCCCGAGATGCGTGCGCGTGAGTACGTTGCGTCCACGTCGGATGTGATTCGTGAAGCGCGAATCGTCGATGATCACCGTATCGAGCCCGGGCACGTTGAGCGCGCTCTGACCGGCCGCCGTCATGGCGAGGAAGAAGGGCTTCTCCACCTCGCCTTCGAGGAACGGACGAATCACACGAATGGGCTCACCGCCATGATAGTGCGCCGAGGCGATGCGCGGATAGCGTGATGACACCCACGCCGCCGCTTCCTCCACCATCGCGCGCGTGGGGAGGAACATCGCGACACCACGACCGGCTTTCACCGCCTTGCGCAGGAAGCCGTCGTCGAGGAACTCCACCGGCTGCTTGCGCACGACCTCCACGGTGGCGGCCTTCGTCGGATCGAACGTGCTCACTTCGAGCACGTCGGCGCTGTTCAGATAACGCGCGTAGAAGGTCGGATCGACGGTGGCGGAGAGCCACACGAAGCGACAGCCGGTGCGCTTGCCGAGCGCGAGGCAGAGTTCGAGTTCGGCGCTCGTCTGATGGATCTCGTCCACCACGAGCGTGTCGTGCGCCCGGATGTCGCCGTCCTGGAACCATCGTCGCGCGATGCCCGTCGTCACGATGATGACGTTCCACGAGGGCGCCTCGGGCGTCGCTTCGCGCTCACGGTTGATCACGCCCACGCGCAGCGCCGTGGTGCCGAGAATCGTCTCGGCGATCGGGCGGATGGCGAGTGTCTTGCCGGACCCGGTACCGGCCACGATGCCGAAGCCCTGACCACTCGCCGCGAGCCGCTGCAGATCCGCGCCGCGGGTACGCTGGAGGAAGGTCTCGAGGTGCAGCCCCAGCGCGAGCTCGATGGTCTCGCACGCCGCGCGTGTGGGCGCGATGACGATGACGCGGCCCGAGGATTGGTCGCCCGCCACGAAGGCGTCGCGGTCGGGCGGCAGGTAGCGGTCGTTGACGAGGCGCACGCGGGAAAGCTAACCGCCGGAGGCCGACGCCGTGCGCCGCCTCAGCGTCGGGCTTCGTACCGCGCGCGCCGCGTGAAGCGGTCGTTATGGACCCAGAGCGTGTCACCACGCACGCCGAAGTAGCCAGCTTCGGCGAGCAGCGACGCGTAGCGCGCCTCCAGCGCGCCGAGCGGATCGGCGCAGGCCATCTTGGTCTGCATCAATGCGTCGACACGGAGTCGGGAGCCGATCGCCTGCGCACGACCGTTGATCCGATTGCAGCCCACCGTGGTGCTGAGCGACAGCGCGCCATTCTCCGCCGGCTCGAAGCGCAGTGTGCGCGCGCTGTCGCGCGTCATCGACTCATCGTCGAGGGCGCGCAGCACCCAGGTGGTGCCCACGAGCGATTGCGCGGGATTCCCCACGCCCAGCACGACATCATTCGCGCCCCACGGATCGGGAGCGCTGGACACGCGCTCAGCGCACGCCGAGAGTGCGCCGAGCGCGAACACGATCGCCGCGACGGAGCGCGACGTGTATCGACGAGTTGTGATCATGCGTACGAATCCTCCACGAAGCGCCGACGCGAACCGTCGACTGGAGGGAGTACACGCATCCCCCCGACACCACCTACGTCCGGTGGCGAATTGGCGCCGCGTCAGCGCTGAATCAGCTTGACGCGCTGACCATCACGAAATACCTCGACGCGATCGACGAGGCCGTCGCGATTGCGATCGGTCCACACCTGCAGCAGCTGGTTGCCGGACGCGTCGAGAAAGATCGCGCGCCACGGGGTACCGCGCCCCTGATCGGGGAGCCGCACGACGAACTCGTTGGTGCCGAGCCACTGCGCGACCTCGGTGCTGGTGCGACCCTGCACCACGTCGACCGCCGCCTGCATGCGCGGCAGCACCTGCGGGAAGGGCATGGCGGCAAACGCCGGCAGATCGTCGCACCGCCCGTCCTGGTCGCGATCGAGGCAGGGCGGCGGGCCGTACCGGAAGTCGTCGCACCAGCCGTCACCATCGCGATCGAGGCAGGTCGTGGACCCACGCCCCGGCGGAGGCGCCGAGGAGAAGTACCGCGGATCGAAGCCCGCTCCCGGCGGCATGAGCAGGCCGCCCTGCCCCATCCACGCCTCCGGCGCCGCGCCGGCGATCACCGGACCTGCAGACGACGAGACCGGCAGGGATCCCTGCCGGTCGCCGAACAGCTGCTCGTCGGTTACCCGCCGATTCTCCCACGGCTCGCGCCCCGCA
>JALOPN010000172.1 GCA_025453875.1 Gemmatimonadaceae bacterium
CTCGGATGTGCACGTGGGCACGTCGCTCGACCAGATGTATGCGCAGCGTTTCGGACAGGATACGCCCATTCCGTCCATGCAGCTGTGCATCGAGAACGTGGACCAGGCCGGTGGCTGCGCGTACGGCTACGCCTGCGTGTACACCGACTCGATCTCGTGGGCGTCACCCACCGATCCGCTCCCGGTCATCCGCGACCCGCGCGTGGCGTTCGAGAAGCTGTTCGGCGTGGGCGGCAGCTCCGCCGAGCGCGCGGAGCGTCGCCGCACGCGCCGCAGCATTCTCGACTTCATGACGGGCGAACTCGCGGCGCTGCGCACGGAGCTCGGCCCCGAGGACAAGCACCGGCTCAATCGCTACCTCGACGACATTCGTGAAGTCGAGCGGCGCATCCAGCGCATCGAAGCGCACAACCTGAGTGGTGAGCCGCGCGACATGCCCGAGGCGCCAGCCGGCGTACCCGATTCGTTCGCCGAGCACGTGCAGCTCATGTTCGACATCCAGGCGCTCGCGTTTGCGTCGGATGTCACCCGCGTGTTCTCGTTCAAGATGGGGCGCGACGGGTCGAGCCGCACGTACCCGGAGAGCGGCACCGACAAGCCGTTCCACCCCGCCTCGCACCACGGCGGCAACGAGCGCGGCGTGAAGGATTTCCAGCTCATCAACAAGTATCACGTCGCGATGCTGCCGTACTTCCTCGAGAAGCTCAAGAGCTTGCAGGAAGGCGACGCCACGCTGCTCGACAAGACGATGATCATCTACGGGTCGCCGATGGGTGACTCGAACCTGCACAACCATCGCCGCTGCCCGCTCATCGTGCTGGGCAAGGCCAACGGGGCACTGCAGGGCAACGTGCACATCAAGACGCCCGATGGCACGCCGATGGCCAACGCGATGCTCAGCATGGCGCACATCCTCGGCCTCTCGGACATGTCGAGCTTCGGTGACAGCACGGACGCGCTCAACCTCAACACGGCGGTGTGATCATGACGCAGCGCCGACGTGACACGACGCCGGGACGCGGCGCGAGCGCCCGTGTGCTCGCCGCGTGCGGGGCCTCCGTGCTGCTGCTGGGCGCGTGGCGTTCGGGCGAGCCGATCGTTGCGGCGCGCGACGTCACCAACACGCGGTCGCCAAGTCGCCCGGTCGTGAGCGCACGCGTGGCGGAAGCGCCGGTTGCCGACGCCGCCATGCGCGGCGATTCGGCGCGTGTGCGCGATCTGCTGCGTCAGGGAAGCGATGTCAACGCGGCGCAGGCCGATGGCATGACGGCCTTGCACTGGGCCGCGCAGCGGGGCGATGCGACGATTGCGCGCACCTTGCTGTACGCCGGTGCACGCCACGACGCGGTCACACGCAACGGCAACTACACACCGCTGCATCTCGCGGCGCGATCGGGACGCGCCGCCGCGATTCAGGCGCTGCTCGAGGCCGGTGCGAATGCCAAGGCCGTCACCACGACCGGCGGTGCGACGGCGCTGCACTTCGCGGCGGGCGCGGGCGATTCGGCGTCGGTGCAGGCGCTGGTGAAGGGTGGTGCAACGGTGGACGCGCGCGACGCGGCCTACGGGCAGACGCCGCTCATGTGGGCGGCGGCGTATGATCGGGTGCGTGCGATTCGTGCGTTGGTGGCGGCCGGCGCCGACATCGAAGCCGAGTCGAAGGTGGAGGACATCGCGCAGCGTGAGCGCGAAGAGCGGGCCGTGCTGCAGGCACGCGCACGCCGCGTAGCGGCGCTCAAGGCGGCGGCGGCTCCGCCGGCGGTGCCTGGTGCGGCTCCGGCGGCTGGTGCGACTCCCGCGTCTGGTGCGCCCGCAGCGGCTGGTGCGGCTCCGGCGGCCGGCGCACGCCCTGCCGACGCCGCACGTGCAGAAGGTCGCGGTGGTGAAGAGAACGCCGCCACGGGCCGAGCTCTCAGTTACGGCGAACTCGTGGGCGGCAAGGGTGGCCTCACGCCCCTGCTCTTCGCGATTCGCGACGGACAGGTGGCGGCCGTGGAAGCGCTGCTCGCCGCCGGCGCGCAGATCAATCACGTGAGCGCGGGCGACAAGACGAGCCCGCTGCTCATGGCCACCATCAACGGTCGCTACGATCTCGCCAAGGCGCTGCTCGCGGCGACCATCAACATCCGCTGGGCCGCGAAGTCGCTCTATCCGCAGCCCACGGCGCAGCATCAGCAGCAGACCACGCACCTCGAGCTCATGGAGCAGCTCATCAAGGCCGGCGCCGATGTGAACGCGCGGCTCACGAAGCACCTGTGGTACATGTCGTTCAACTTCGACCTGCTCGGCGTGAACACTACCGGCGCGACGCCCTTCTGGCGCGCGGCGTACGGACTCGACGTGCCGGCCATGAAGCTGCTCAAGCAGTACGGGGCCGATCACACCATCCCGACCACGAAGCCACCGGGTCGGCAGCGCAACGCCGACGGTGAACTCATTCCGGAGTCGGAGACGGATCCGTCAGGATTGCCTCCGATCGCGCCCGGTGGCCCCGGCATCTACCCGCTGCACGCGGCGAGTGGCGTGGGCTATGGCGAGGGGTTCGCGGCCAACTCGCATCAGCACGCGCCCGGCGGCTGGATGCCGGCGGTGCGCTATCTCATCGAAGAGCTCGGCGTGGACGTCAACCAGCGCGACCACAACGGCTACAACGCCATTCACCACGCGTCCGCGCGCGGCGACAACACGCTCATCGAATACCTCGTGAGCAAGGGCGGCGATGTGAAGGCCATCAGTCGCCGTGGACAGACCACCGCCGACATGGCGAATGGTCCCGTCCAGCGTGTCCCACCGTTCCTCGAGACCGTGGAGCTGCTCGTGAAGCTCGGCTCGAAGAACAGCAACAAGTGTCTGTCCTGCTGACCCGGTCACGCCACGACGACTGCGCTCAGTCGTCGTGGCTGGCTTCGTACTTCGCCTGCTCGTGCATGCGATCGAAGCCCTGCGCCCTGTCGCGGCGCTTCGCGGCGGCCATGGCCTGAGCGTGCGTGCCGCTGGTCTTGAGCGCGGGGAAGGAGATTTGCTTCTCCACGTCCGTTGATGCACAGGCAGGACAGGTCGCGGTGTCGGATGCGCGCACGAGCTGCTCGAACCGATGTCCGCAGGCGCGGCACGCAAAGTCGAAGACGGGCATGGTCGGGTGACTCCGGACGCCGAATTGTCGCAGGTGATGGTCGAGATGTTTCCACGCCAGACGCCCCCACTGCGCGGGTGTGAGCGTGCCCAGCAGCGGATGCGGCGCCCAGCGTACCTTCGCCGAAGTTGCGTCGCCGAATCGCTCGATGAGCGTGAGCAGCGCTTCGCGCTCCGCGCGAATGTCGGGTGGCGTCTTGCGCAGCAACTGCGGCGCCGTGGGCGCGCCCTTGGGCATGGGGAGCACGTCGATGATGAGCCACTTGGCCAATCCGGTCGTGGCGAACGGCACCCGGTGGATCGGAATGGGCAGGTCGCCCGTCGCGTTGCGCAGCGCATCGGCACAGTGCGCGAGCATGCGCGGGACATCCATGCGCCCCCAGCGCGCCGTCGCATCGGGCGCCAGTGCGTGCACACGCGCCGCAAGGGCGGCGCGATCACTCGCATCATGCAGACTTGGCATCGCCATGCGCTCCTGTCGTGGCGTTCAACCGCGTGCGTCGTGCAGGCGGCGCTCGGCGTCGGCCACGGCACGTGCCAGCCGCACCATGCTGACGCCACTGACGGCCAGGATGGCCGCGATGCCAACGAACGGCGCCTGGGCAAGGGAGCCTGCGGATCCGCTGACCGCCGTCTGCCACACCATGAGCTGCACCGCGCCCATGATCAGCACCACCAGCAATGCCGTCGCGTCGAGCATCCGCTGCATTTCGCGGAACACCGGGCCACGATGCGAGGCGGGGAGCGCGAGGAAGCGCTCCTTTTGCGGGAAGTTGAACAGCTCGGGGTTGGACGGCATCCGCGTGCCGACCCACACGACCAGCGCCCAGGTCGCCGCCGCGACCGCCGGCAGCGCGAACCAGCTCGCCGCGCTCGTGCCCACGTCCCGCGTCACCGTGCCCGACGCATCGAAGTGCTGCGGAATGCGAGCGGGCAGCTCACCGAATACGGCGATCGAGAAGCCGAAGAGCGCGACGAGCGCCACCGCGCCGGCGATCCGGAGCGGTGTGATTGGTGTATCGGCTGCACGCCCGTTGGTTGCTCCCGCCACATGCTCGCGCATCGCTGGTCTCCGTAGATTACCGGTGTTCGCCTGACGTGTTGCTCGCCCTCTGCCTACACCGGAGCCCTGCATGCTAATCGCCACCGTATCCGTCCTCGATGGTCGCCCCGTTCGCAAGTACCTCGGCCTCGTGTCGGGCGAAGCGATCCTCGGGGCCAACATCTTTCGTGATCTCTTCGCCGGCATCCGCGACATCGTGGGCGGTCGATCGGCGTCGTACGAAAAGGAGCTGCGCAAGGCGAAGGACATCGCGCTCGAGGAGATGATGGAACAGGCGCGCGCACTTGGCGCGACCGCCATCCTCGGAGTTGATGTCGACTACCAGGAAATCAGCATGGGCAATGGCGGTGGCATGCTCATGGTCGCTGCCACCGGCACCGCGGTCCTGCTCGACTGAGAGCGCGCGAGAGGCGCACCGACCGATCGCACAATCGGTCGGTGCGATCGCGCGTCACTTCACGCGCACGCCGGTGAAGGTCGCGCCACCCATCCCGCCAAAGTCGACCGTACCGCGCAGCGTGTCAGCGCTCACGACGCGTCCCTTGAAGACGAGCGCGACACCATCCGGACCGTTCGCCTCGAGGGTGAGGGTGACGGAATCCCCCTTCACACTGCCGGTGAAGGCGCGCGAACCCATCATGCGCGATTCATACGTGCCGGTAAGCTTCTCGCCCTGCTGCGTGAGCGTGACGGCCGGCGTGCCGGTCCCGTTCTCCGTCACCACGGAGAACTGCCAGTTGCCGGTGAGATTCTGGACGAGTGCCGACGCCGATGTGGCGACGGTGGCGAGCAGGAGTGCAACGGCGAGCGAACGAACGACAGGACGACTCATGACTCAGGGCGTTGGAGTATGGGGGAACGGCGGCACAAGATTGCGCATCCGCTCCTCGAGCCACGCCCGCTGCGCCGCCGTGAGAATGGACGCGAGTGCACGCTGATGGCGCTCAAACGCCTCGTTGAACGTACGAATCAAAGGCGTGGCCTCGCGCACGAAGGCGCGGCGTTGCTCGGGCGACACCGCAGACGGATCACCAACAGGCAACGACTCCAGCAGTCGTTGCAGCGCCGTCATCTGGGGGGCGGTCTCCGCCACGAAGGCCTCGGAGGCCGCTCTGATCCGACGTTCCTGATCGGCCGTCAGCCGCAAGGAGTCGGGTGCGCGACGCAGGAAATCAGGGAACAACACGGTCGTCGACGCGCGGGAGAAGGTCCCGAGCACCTGCTCCATGGTCGGCGTCACGTCGGGGGCGGACTCGGTTGGCCCGTCACCACACCCCAACAGTCCCGCCCCCAGCACCAGCAACGCGATTGTTCTGCGCATCCGATGGCTCCTGCATGAGAAGTTCGCACACGACGACCGTCGTCTGCACTTCGGGAAATTAATCAGGCCGTGCCCGGTCCGGTGCTACCGAGCAGCGCTCGCGCGAGCGCCATGAGCGTCCGTGGCGCCGACCCTTCGGCCTTGTTGTTGGCGATCACGATCACGGGGCGTGCCCCGGCGAGCAGGGTGCGCACCAGCTCGGCCACCTCGACCCGCGTGACCGGGTCCGGCGCCGCAACCTCGTGAAACGGCGCCCACGCGTCCCGCGCCGATTCGTACTCCTGGTCGCGCTGCAGCATCCACCGGACCGCCACCGGCCCCTGCCCCCACACGCTCGCGGGCAGCCGCTCCAACTGCTCGGGGATGGGCGGCATGCTCGGATGCACCGTGAATCCGTGCGTCGCCCCCCCTTCCGCCAGCGCGTCGATGTACGCCTCGCGGGTCGCATCGTCGAGCAACAGCGCCGCCGTGCGCACTTCCACGGCGTAGGGGACACCGCGCGGCAAGGCGCGCAGAAACCGAGCGAGCCGCCGCGGGAACTCGGTCACTACGCGTGGCTGTCGCGGCAACGGCGGGCACTGGAAGAGCAGCACACCGAGACGCTCACCAAGGCCCTCCACCGCCGGCTCCACCACGGCACGCGTGGCGTACTCGGCGTCGAGATACACGTCGGGCGCACCGGGTGCGCGGAATCGCGCGAGCCCACCGGGCGTGGTGACGGCCGCGTGCGCTTTCACGAGCATGCGAAAGTCGGCCGGCAGCACGTCGGCGTAGGCCGCAAACGCCTCCCGCGCGATGGGCTGATAGAACGTGCGATCGAGGCCCACGCTCCGCAGCAGCGGATGCTGCGCGTACGCCGCGAGCCCATGCCGTGTGAGACGTTCGGTCCGCTCTTCGTGGGCGTACACGAGGCCGTGCCACCCGGGGAACGCCCAACTCGATGTGCCGAGGTGCAGTGTCGCCGGCAGCGACGATGCCAAGGCACGCACGTCGTCGCTGACAGGGGCGGCCTCCACGACACCGCTCGCGGCGCGACGCCCACGCGCTGCCGAGTGTGAGGCATTCGCTGACGGCGACGCGACACCGAACAGATCGGTCTGTTCGGGTGACCGTGTCATGCCGGCTTGCGGGCCACGATGCCCACGATGGTTGGTGTCACCAGATACGCGCCCGGATCGCGCGTGCGCTCGTCCCACGCGTGCCGAAAGGCGTTGGCGTCTTCGGCGGTGATGAGCTCCCGCTCCACGAGCGACGGCAGGTAGTTCGCGAAGAACGTGCTCGGCCACGCCCACAGCGCGTCGTGCGGACGTGCCACACGCACGTAGGGTTCGACGTGCTCCACGGTGAAGCCCGCGTGCTGCAGCAACGCCGGCAGTCGCGCGCCCACGTCGAACCCGCCGCCGGCGTCACGCACCGACCGCGCGGTCGCCGCGATCACCCGATCGAAGGCGTCACTTGGCGGCGCGAGCGTGATCGCTTCGTAGTTCGCGTAATCGAACACGGCGAACGGCGCGCCGGGGGCGAGGGCGTCGAAGACGCGCTCGACCACGGCTTGCGGATTGGGCGTGAAACTCAGGACCCAGCGTGCAAAGGCACCATGCAGGGACGCCGCGGGCAGCGTGAGCGCGGTGGCGTCCTGTTCGAGCACGCGCACGTTGCGCACATCGCTCGCGACGGCCAGTCGCTCGAGCGCGGAGAGAAAACGTCGCGACACATCGACGGCGACGATCTCCCCCGCGCCGCCCACGAGCTGCGCGAGATCGAGCGTGGCGTATCCCGGACCACACCCCAGATCGAGCAATCGCTGGCCCGGTGCGAAGCGCGCGACCTGCCAGAGTCGCGAGGTCTGCTCGGCCCACACCTGATGCTGGAAGCCGAGCCGCTGCAACTCGTCCGTGTCAGTCCCGAGCACGTACTCCCGTTCGGTGCTCATGTCGTAGCCGCCGGCGTCAAGAGAACCGTGATGGGATCACCCGATGACACCTCACCCGGCGTGATCACACGCGCGTACACGCGCGACCACCCGGGATGGCGCTCCTGTGCGATGCGGTCGCTGTCACCACCGGCGAACGCGTGCCGAATCGTGCGGCACGGCTCGGTGTAGCTGGTGATTTCGAGCACGCACGTTGCCCCCAACTGCAGTTGTGTGCCGGGCACCACCTGCGCCCACGGCACACCAGCCGTCGTGA
>JALOPN010000173.1 GCA_025453875.1 Gemmatimonadaceae bacterium
GGGGCGACGAGGGCGAGGCCCGGTGTGAGCAGGTCGCCGTCCTTCGCTTCACGCACTGCCATCGCGGAGACGCCGTCGAGGCGCTTCGCAAAGGACGCGGTGAAGTGTTCCGGCATGTGCTGCACAATGACCGTCGCGGGTGCGTCGACGGGAAAGCGCCGCAACACGGCCTCGATGGCCTGCGTGCCACCCGTGCTCGCGCCGATGGCGATGATCTTGTGCGTCGTATCGAGCGTGGCCAGGGCGGAGATTGGCGCCGTCTCGACGGGCGCGGTCAGTCGCGAGACCTTCGCCCGCGCGGCGACGCGCACCGCGCGCACGAGCGCATCGGTGACCTCGGTCGTAGCCTGCATGGCGCCGGGCTTGGCGATCACTTCGACGGCGCCCAGCGCGAGCGCGCGCATCGCCGCATCCGAGTGTTGCGGCGTGACGGAACTCACGACCACCACCGGGATCGGATGGTGGCGCATGAGCTTCGTCAGGAACGACAGCCCGTCCATGCGCGGCATTTCCACATCGAGCGTGACGACATCGGGGCGCAGCGCCACGATGCGCTCACGCGCGACATACGGATCGGTGGCCGTGCCGACGACCTCGATGTCCGGATGCCGGTCGAGTGCTTCGCTGAGGATGCGCCGCACGAGGGCGGAATCATCCACCACGAGGACACGAATGGGGCGCGAACGCTCGACGCCGCCGGCGAACATCAGAAGATGCTCCCGGCCGGTGCGGTGCTCGTTGCGTCCGCCCCGGAGGTCTGCAGCGCGTGCAGCTGCTCCGGCGTCCCGAACAGGAACAGCTCGACTTCGGCGCGCCCGTCGTCGACACCGCCCGACACCGTGGCGGCCGGTGCGTCCCCGTCGCGCGCGCGCGGTTCATCCGCAATCCAGCGCGGCGCATCGAGTCGGAACACGGCATCGGCACCGGCGATCATCGGAAGCGCGTTGCCGCACACGACGTTCGCAACCTCGCCCAGCGCATCGCGCTGCAGCGGCACCTGTCGCGCCTGCTCTTCACCGAGCATGTTCGCGGCAATGGTGGGCATGAGCATCGAGGAGACGCGTACCGTCAGGCGCCCGCGCACGGGGCCATGAAAGTCCACGCTCACCGCCGCATCGAGGGGCGCGGCGGCCTGCTCCTCGCTGCACTCGGGCTCGAGGAACAGAAAGGCGAGATCCTCAAAAGTCGAGGCTGTCGCTCGTCGCAGCAACTGGGCCGTAGTAGTCGGCATCGGTGACTCCGGTGACGCGCAGAATGGTGTCGCGCAAGGTCTCGGGGGGGAACGGCTTGTGCACGATCGCGGCGCCCAGCGACTGCAACGTCGCAAGGCGTGTTTCGCTGCCTTCGGTGGAGACGATCACCACCGCGAGGTCACGCGTCCGCTCATCGGCTCGGATGCGCTGCAGCATCTCCTCACCGTTCATGACAGGCATGTTGACGTCGAGGAGCAACAGATCGATCCACTCGTCCTGCAGGCGGCGGAGTCCCTCCTCGCCATTCGCGGCTTCGTGAATGGACGCGATCGGCACGCCACTCATCTTGAGAGTGCGGACGATCATCGTGCGCATGACCGCGCTGTCGTCGACGACCAGGATGTTGAAGGCCATGGTTCGAGGGGGGTCAGAGCTGGGATTCCACGCCGTTCACCTTGAGCGTGACCGCTCCGGTGGCAACGTCGAGCCACATGGTGCGCGACGTCTGCACGCCGCCGGTGTCCTGCGAATGAATCATCACGCCGTTCTTCCAGAGCAGCTTGCGGAGCGCGAGGACATTGCGCTTGCCGATCTGGAAGCGATCGTCCTCTTCGTTGGCGCCGGCGTAGGCGCCGCCGGCCACCTTCACGATCATGCGCTCCTTCTTCGCGCCAAGGCGATAGCACTCCTTGAAGAGGAGCGGCACGCCCGAGTCGACGAACATCGCCGGCTTGGCCTGCATCTTCGCGGCGTCGATGGCGCCCGTGGGCAACATCACGTGCAGCAGGCCGGCGACATTGGCCACCGGGTCATGTACGGCGATGCCGAGGCAGCTGCCGAGCGCGTACGTCACGAGACGTTCGCCGGGATCGTTGGACACCTGCACGTCGGCCACGCCGACGACGCGATCCACACGCTTGGCGCGCGGCGTCGTCGCGGGGACGTCCGGGGTGACCGCAGGACTAGCGGGCATAGACGGCCGGCTGGATGTAGCGATACTGGTGCGAGAGCCCGGTCAGGCTCTCCGAGTGACCCACGAAGAGGTACCCACCCGGCCGCAGCAGCTGTCGATACCGCTCGACGAGCTGCTGCTGCGTGCTCTTGTCGAAGTAGATCATCACGTTGCGGCAGAAGATCGCGTCGAACGGACCGCGCATCGGCCACTGGGCCATGAGGTTGAGGCGTCCGAACTGCACCAGCTGACGCAGCGCCGGTCCGGCCTCGTAGCGGGCGCCGCCATCGAGCGGCCGCCAGTACTTCTGCAACAGCGCCTTCGGCACATCCGCCAACGTCTCGGCGCTGTAGCGGCCGGCTTTCGCGACCGCGAGCACGCGATGACTGATGTCGGTGGCCAGAATGCGCGCGCGCGACGCGCTCGCACTGTCGAGCGACTCGTGCAGCACCATCGCCATCGTGTACGCCTCTTCACCCGACGAACAGCCGGCGCTCCACAGCCGCAACGCACCCTGGCTGGCGGGCAGGACCTGCTCCCGCAGCACATCGAAGTGCGAGTGCTCGCGAAAGAAGCTGGTCTTGTTGGTGGTGAGGGCGTCCACCATTTCGGTGAACTCGGCGCGCGAACGCTCCGACTCGACGTGCGCGAGATAGCGATCGAAGTCACCGAGACCAAGCGCCCGCAGGCGCTTCGCGAGACGCGCCCGCACCAGCCCTTCCTTGCCTTCGCGCAACCGGATGCCGGCGTGCTCGTGCAGCATCGTGGCGATGCGCTCGAAATGCTCCGCCGTCAGCGGCGCCTCACCCAGCAGGGCGGCGGCCGCTGGACGAGCGGGCGCGGCGCCAGGCGCCGGAAGCGTGATTGGTGGCATGCGAGCCGAGGAAGAGGCGCGGTGAACGCGAAGAATCAGGCCGCCGACGTGGCGTGCTCGATGGCGGCGAGCTCCGACGACTCGAGCACCCGATCGATGTCGACAAGGAGCTTCACGCGACCACCCGTCTTGCCGATGCCGAGCAGGAACTCGGTGCGAATGCCGGCGCCAAAGGCCGGTGCATCCTCGATCTCCTCGGGCGCGATCGCCACGACTTCGCTCACGCGGTCGACCACGAGGCCGGTCTGCACGCCGCGCATCTGCACCACGATGATGACCTCATCGCGTCCCTCGACGACCGGCATGTCGAACTTTAGGCGCAGATCGGTGATCGGAATGACCTTGCCGCGCAGATTGATCACACCGCGCACGAACTCGGGCACCCGCGGCACTCGCGTCACCGGCTGCATGCCGATGATTTCGCTGACCTTCAGGATTTCGAGCCCGTACTCCTCGGTGCCGAGGAAGAACGTGAGATACTTGCCGGCACGAGCGTCGGCGGCGGGCAGAACGGGAATGGCAGTGCTCATGATCGGATCTCGGGAGGGACAGGTGGGCGCGCCACGCGCCCATGGTTGGGAGGTATCGGTCGCTGCGGCCGCCGAGTTGAGTCGGCGCGGTGGATCAGGCGGCGAGCGCGGCGCGGCCAGCACCGGCCGCGTATCCGTTGGCGAGCGCGAGCGTCTCGGCCACGTCGAGAATGAGCCCGACGCGACCGTCGCCCAGGATCGCTCCGCCGCTTACGCCGGCCACCTTGCCGAGCGCACCGCCGAGCGACTTGGCCACGACCTGCTGCTGGCCGAGCAGTTCATCGACAAGGAGTGCCGTGCGGCGCTCCGCATCGCCGACGATCATGAGCAACCCGTTCATCGGGTCCTCGTTGGCCGACGGCACGTCGAACAGGCGATGCAGACGAACGATCGGCATGAGTTCGCCGCGCAGCAGCACCACTTCGCCCTTGCCCACCACCGACGAGAGCATGCTCGGTTCGGGGCGGAAGCTCATGTGAATGTTCGTGGTGGGCACGACGTAGCGTTCCTGACCCACACGCACGAGCATGCCATCGGTGACGGCCAGCGTGAGCGGCAGACGAATGGCGAACGTGGTGCCCTGCCCTGGCGCACTTGTGATGTCGATGCGTCCACGAATCGCTTCGAGATTGCGGCGGACGACGTCCATGCCCACACCACGACCGGAGATGTCGGTCACCTTCTCGGCCGTCGAGAAGCCGGGCGCGAAGATGAGGTTGAACACGTCGCTGTCGCTCATCCCCTTGTCCGACTCGATGAGTCCCTTCTCGATGGCCTTGGCAACGATCTTCTCGCGATGCAGACCACGCCCGTCGTCGATGAGTTCGACGACCACGTTGCCACTCGCGTGATACGCGTGCAGTCGCACGGAGCCGGTGCGCGCCTTGCCGGCCGCGACGCGCTCGTCCGGACGCTCGACACCATGATCGACGGCGTTGCGCACCATGTGCACGAGCGGATCCCCGAGCAAATCGGCGAGCTGACGATCGATTTCGACATCCTCGCCGGCGACGGAGAATGTGACTTCCTTGCCCGCCTTCACCGCCGTGTCGCGCACGACGCGGGCGAGCTTCTGGAACGTCGGGCGCAGTTCGATCATGCGCATCGACATCGAGAGATCCTGCAGCTCGCGTACGATCTT
>JALOPN010000174.1 GCA_025453875.1 Gemmatimonadaceae bacterium
GCCACGCTCCACCACACGCGCCCACATCCGGCACTGCGCCTTGAACAGTCGCCGTTCCGCATCGTGGCGACGAACGAGGTGTGGCAACCGGCCGATGGGGTCCCGCGACGCGCGGGGGTGAGCTCCTTCGGCGTGGGTGGCACGAACGCGCACGTGTTGCTGGAGCAGCCGCCGGTACGTGAAGCGAGCAGTCCCTCGCCGCGTTCACGTGAACTGCTCGTGCTGTCGGCGAAGAGTGCGACGGCGCTGGTGCACATGTCCCGGGCGCTTGCCGATCACCTCGAACGCAATCCGTCGCTGCCACTGGCCGATGTCGCGTACACGCTGGCCACTGGGCGCGAACAGTTTGCGTACCGAGTCGCGATCACCGCGGCGTCGATTCCGGAGGCGGTGGCGGCGCTGCGCGCGGTCGACACCAGCGTCGACGCCTCGCGTGTGAGCGACCTGCCGGTCGCGTTCCTGTTCCCCGGGCAAGGTGCGCAGTTCCCGGGCATGGGCCGCGTGCTCTACGAGACGGAACCGACGTTCCGCCAGGTGGTGGACTCCTGTTTGATGCCTCCGACGACGGTGCGGCGGCCCTCAACCGCACGCGCATCACTCAACCCGCGCTCTTCGTCGTCTCGTATGCGTTGGCGCAACTCTGGCAGCGCTACGGCGTCTCGCCGGTGGCCATGCTCGGCCACAGCGTGGGTGAGTACAGTGCAGCGTGTCTGTCGGAAGCGCTGCCGATCGACGCCGCACTGCGCCTCATTGCGACGCGCGGACGGCTGGTCGATGAGCTGCCGGGCGGTGCGATGCTCTCCATTCGCCTGCCAGCCGATGCCGTCCGTCCGTTGCTACCGGACGCGGTGGAGATCGCGGCGATCAACTCGCCGGTCATGACCGTGGTGGCGGGTCCGTCACCGGCCATCGCCGAGCTTGCCGCGCGCCTGGCCAGTGCCGACATCGCGCATCGTGATCTGCGTACGTCGCACGCGTTCCACTCGGCCATGATGAACGCGGTGGTCGCACCGTTTGGTGCGGAAGTCGCGTCGGTGATGTTCCGTGATCCGACGATACCCTTCGTTTCGAATGTAACCGGCACGTGGATCACGCGGGAGGACGTGCGTACACCGTCCTACTGGGCGGGCCACATCCGACAGACGGTGCGCTTCGAAGAAGGCGTGCAGTGTCTGGCGGCCGACCGCACGGTGGCGTTCGTCGAAGTCGGACCGGGACGCAGTTGCGTCACATTCGCGAAGCAGTCGATCGCGAACGGCGCCGACTATCCGGTCATCACTTCGCTGTCGAAGGACGCCGAGGGCGAGACCTTCCTCGACGCTGTCGGTGCGCTGTGGCGCGCCGGTGGTCGTCTCGATTGGCAGCGCTACTTCGCCGGCGAATCGCGGCGACGTCTCCCGCTGCCCACGTATCCGTTCGAGCGGAAGCGTCACTGGCCCACGGCCCGGACGCTCGTGCTTCCCCTGCAAGCCCGTCAGATGGCTGCTCCTGTTTACCCGACCGGCGCCGCGACCGCGCCGCCGTCCCTCTCTCTGGTGCCGGCGACGCCGCCGGCGCCGGCCGCAAGTCGTGCGGATCGCTTGATCGCCGAAGTGCGTGAGCAGATTCAGCGACTCACCGGATTCGATGACATCGCGGTCAGCGCGACGTTCCTCGACCTCGGTCTCGACTCGCTGCTCATCGGTCAGGCGGCGACGTCGCTGAGCCGGCACTTCGGCACGCGCATCACCTTCAAGCATCTCATGCACGATCACGACACGGTGAGCAAGCTCGCCGCGTTCCTCGATCGGACACTCGACGCGTCGAAGTTCCAGCCGACGGCGGCACCCGTGGCCATGACGGCGGCGCCGGTGGCGTTCACGTCGACATCGTTTGCGCCGATGTCGGGCGACATCGACGCACGCGTCGCTCGACTGGAAGCGCTCCTGCAACAACTCATGCCCGGCGCGGTCCCGCCGAGTGCACCGCCCGTGCCTGCGGCACCGATGCGTCGTGGGTACGACGCCGGTGAGTTGCACAAGGCCGGCAATGCGCCGATCACGTTCGGGCCGTTCCGTCCCGTGGCCACTGGCGCAAACGCAGCCCAGCCGCTCACGGCGCAACAGCAGACGCATCTCGACGCGCTGATCGCCGCGTACGTTGCACGCACACCGAGGTCGAAGGCCAACATCGCGCAGAGCCGCGAGAAGCTCGCGGACCCGCGCGCGGGCGCCGGCTTCAACCGCTTGTGGAAGGAGATGGTGTATCCGGTGGTCACCACCGGCTCGAAGGGCGCGTACCTGTGGGACCTCGATGGCAATCGCTGGATCGACGTGACGTTGGGCTTCGGCCTCGGACTGCTCGGCCACCGTCCGGAGTTCGTGGAACGTGCCGTGGCGGAGCAGTTGGCCACCGGCTTCGAGATCGGGCCATCGACGCCGCTCGCGGGCGAAGTCGCCGCGCTGCTGTGCGAAGTGTCGGGCAAGGATCGCGCGACATTCTGCGATACCGGTTCCGAGGCCGTGACGGCCGCGATCCGTGTCGCGCGCACCGTGAGTCAGCGCGACAAGATTGCGGTCTTCCAGGGGTCGTATCACGGCATCTTCGACGAAGTGCTTGGGCGCGCGGTGGTGACCAACGGACAGCTCATGACCGTGCCGATCGCCCCTGGCATCACCGAGGATTCGCTCGCGAATGTGCTCATCCTCGAGTACGGCAACCCGGAATCGCTCCGGTTCATCGAGCGCTACGCCGATGAACTGGCGGCCGTGCTGGTGGAGCCGGTGCAGAGTCGTCGCCCCGACCTGCAGCCACGCGAGTTCCTGCAGGAGCTGCGCGCGATCACGGCGGCGCACGAGATCGCGCTCGTGTTCGACGAAGTCGTGACGGGCTTCCGCTGCCACCCGCAGGGCGCGCAGGCCGTGTTCGGCATCGACGCGGACCTCGTCACCTACGGCAAGGTGATGGGCGGTGGCATGCCCATCGGGGCACTGGCCGGCCGCAAGAAGTACATGGACGCGCTCGATGGCGGCGCGTGGAACTACGGCGACGACACGGGCCCCGATGCCAGCGTAACGTTCTTCGCTGGCACCTTCGTGCGCCACCCGCTGGTACTGGCCGCCGCGAAGGCCGTGATGACGGAGCTCAAGGCACGCGGCCCCGAGCTGCAGGCCACGCTCGATCGCCGCACGGAAGCACTCGTGAACGCGATGAACACGATCGCCAGCGAGGCCGGCGTGCCGCTCAAGGTCACGCGCTTCAGCTCGATGTTCATGTTGAACTTCGCGCCGGGTCTCAAGTACGCGTCGCTCTTCTTCTACCATATGCGCCTGCGCGGCGTGCACATCTGGGAGACGCGTCCGAGCTTCCTGTCGGTGGCGCACACCGATGAGGATGTGGCGGCGATCCTGCAGGCGTTCTCCGAGAGCATTTCGGCGTTGCAGGCGGGCGGCTTCTTTCCCGGCGGTGGCGACGGCGATCGCGTCGCAGTGACCGCCGAACAGGAAGAACTCATTGTCGCGTCGGCCATGAGCGACGCGCACTCGCGCGCGTTCAATGAGTCGATCTCCATTCGCTTCGACGGGGCCGTTGACCGTCGCGCGCTCGACACGGCAGTCCGTGCCGTGGTGACTCGTCACGAGTCACTGCGTGCCGTGTTCGAGCGCGACGGCAGTGCGCAGCGATTCGTGCCGGCGAATCGTTGCGAGATCCACGTCGAGACGGTGGATCTGCGCGGCGCGTCCGACGAAACCGTGAACGCCGCGCGCGACGCGGCGATCACGTCCGTCTTCCGCTTGCACGAAGGTCCGCTGGTCCGCGTCCGCCTGCTCGAGCTCGCGGACGACGCGCACGAGTTGCTCATCGTGGCGCACCATGCCGTGTGCGATGGCTGGTCCTTCGGGGTGGTGTACGAGGACGTGCTGGCGCACTATCGGCAGGCGATTGGTGGGGCTGACCGCGAGCCTGCGGCCACGCCGTTCCGCGATTTCGTGGCGCACACGACGACGCCCGACGAAATCGAGCGTCGCGACGAGGATACCGCCTACTGGGTGCAGCAGCTGCAACCACTGCCCCCCACGCTGGTGCTTCCGCCGGATCGTCGTGAACCGTCGGGGGATGCGCTCGCGTGTCGTGCCACGTCCCGAACCCTCGACCCTGCGCTCTGCGAGGCCATCGGCGCCTACTGCAAGGCGCAACGGGTCACGCCGTACACGCTGTTCTTTGCCGCGTATCGTGACGTGCTGTCACGCGTGTCGATGCAGGAGCGCTTCTGCATCGGGACGCCCGTCGCGAGTCAGGCCAGCGCCGGCCTCCCCGGTCTGGTCGGCCATGGGGTGCACTTCCTGCCGTTGCCGTGCTCGGCACCAGGCGACGCGACGGTCGAGGCGTACCTCGCCGAGAACCGCGCGCTCATTCTCGAGTCGCTTGATCATCAGGCCACAACGCTCGGTCGCATTCTGCGTGCCCTGCCCGCCGGCACGCGCCTGCCGCCCGTGTCGGTGACGTTCACGCTGGAGGCGATGTCGCCCGCGTGGCAGCATGAGCAGGTGCAGGCGCGGTTGCAGGTGAATGCCAAGCGTTACTCCACCTTCGATCTCAGCCTGTTTGTCACCGATGATCGGGGGCGGTACGCCCTGTTGGCCACGTCGGCCCGCGATCGGTTCAGCGCTGAGCAGGTGAACGGGTGGCTGGATCTGCTCACGGCGTGGCTGCGCGCGGTGGTGCATGCACCGGTCAGCACGCCGCTCGGGGCGCTGACACTGGTGGAGCCGGTCGTGTCGCACCGCACCGAGGCGCAGCACTACGACGATGTCGTGACGCGCTTCGAGCGCCAGGCGGCGACGACGCCCGACGCCATCGCGCTGCGGAGTGGCGAGACGTCGCTGCGTTATTCGGAACTGAACGGATTGGCCAACGCGCTGGCCCATCGGATGGCGGCCGCTGGTGTCACGCCGGGCAGCTGCGTGGTCCTCGAAGTGGATCGGTCGGTCGAGCTGGTCATCGCGCTGCTCGCCGTGCTCAAGTGCGGTGCCGCGTACGTGCCGAAGCAGATGCTGCGCGAGGACGTCTCGCCTGTCCTCGCGCTGGACGAATCCGCGCTCGCCGCGCTGCGCGCCGGACTCGCGCCCCGCGACGATGCGCCTGCGGGGCGCCAGCAGGTGACGGCCGACAGTCTGGCCTACGTGATGTTCACCTCGGGATCGACCGGTCGTCCGAAAGGCGTGCTCGCACCGCATCGTGGCATTACGCGACTCGTCTGCGACCCCGGGTGCATTGACATCACGCCCAACGACGTGATGCTGCTCATCGCGCCGCTGTCGTTCGACGCGAGCACGCTCGAGCTGTGGGGCGCCCTGTTGAACGGGGCCACGCTCGTGATTCCGTCACGCGCTCGTCACATCGTTCGGCGTGAGCATCCTCTGGCTCACGTCGGGGCTCTTCCAGGCGATGATCGACGAGCGCCTCGATGCGCTCACCGGATTGCGGCTGCTTCTGTTTGGTGGTGAGGTAGCCAGTGTGCCGCACGTGACGCGCGCGCTCGATGGACTGCCGCGCGTGCGGGTGTTCAATGCGTATGGCCCCACAGAGAACACCACCTTCACCACGTTGCACGAACTCTCGCGCGACGATCTGTCGCGCGCGTCCATTCCGATCGGCCGACCCATCCCGGGTACGACGGTGCTGCTGCTCGACCGCGACCTTCGCCCGGTGCCACCGGGTGTTGCGGGTGAGCTGTACTGTGGTGGTGCCGGCGTGGCGCTGGGCTATCTGCATCGCCCCGAGCAGACCGCGGAGCGCTTCGTGGCGAATCCGCTGAACGATCCGTCAGCACCGATCCTCTATCGCTCGGGCGACCAGTGCCGTCTGCTGCCGGACGGCGTGCTGGAGTTCATCGGCCGTCTCGACCAGCAGGTGAAGATTCGCGGCTTCCGCATCGAGCCCGGTGAAGTGGAGGCCGTGCTGACCGCTCAGCCCGGCGTGACCGGGGCGCGTGTGCTCGTGCACACGGATGCCGTCGTTGGCAAGCAGCTCGTGGCATTCTGCACCGGCGACGCCGCGGTATTGCCGGCGCTTGAGCGGCACCTTCGGGACACACTCGCGGCCCACATGCAGCCGGCGGCCATCCGGTTCGTGCCGAGCTTCCCCATTGCGCCAACCGGCAAGTTCGACAACGCATCGCTGCTCGCGCTGTTGCAGGAGCCGGTCGCTCCCGTGGTGTCGGCCCCCATGCACACCGAGGCGTCGAACATCACCGCACCCGCCACGCCCACCGAGGAACGACTGCACCGCCTCTGGTGCGAGTTGCTGGGGCGCGATCGGTGCAGCGTGACCGATACGTTCTTCGCGCTTGGCGGGCACTCGCTGCTCGGACTGCGGTTGTTCAATCGCCTCGACGCCGAGTTCGGATTCGTGCGGCCATTGGCGGTGCTCTTTCAGTTCCCCACCATTCGCACGCTGGCGGCGGAGATCGATCGTGCGGCCACGCCAACAGTGGCAGCGTCCGACACGATCACGACGTCACCGACGTCGCCGGTCGCTGCACCCGCCGACGAGTTTCTGGCCACGCTGCGAGAGGATGGGCGTGACGCGCCGCTCTTCCTCATTCACGGTGGCGACGGCGGCATCATGTTCTATCAGGGACTGGTGTCCCGCTTGAACGGGGTGGACTGCCCCGTGTACGCGGTCGAGTCACCATCGCTGACACGTCGCGATCTCGAGGTCGAGAGTCTCGAGCAACTGGTCACTCGCTATCTCGCCATCATCCGAGCGAAGCAGCCGCACGGGCCGTATCGCATCGGTGGCTATTCGTTCGGCGGCATCGTGGCGTACGAACTGGCCAGCCGCCTGCACGCCGAAGGCGTTCCGGTCAAACTCGTGATCTTCGATTCGGCCAATCCGGTGGTGAGCGAGCAGCATCGCCATTCGTGGTCGCGACGCCTCGCCGTGGCGTGGCAGCGCTTTGCCGGTGATCCGCTGCTGCTCCGGCTCGGGCGCATGGTGGGCCGCATGGCCACGCGTCGTGCCGATCAGCGCGCGCACGCGGTGCGCACAGCGGCCCTGGCAACCGCATGGCGTACGGGCACACTGATCAAGCTCGAGGATCGTGCCTTCGTGCTCAACGAGCTGCATCAGCGGACGCTGCACGGCTACGCGCCGCGTGTGAAGATCCCTGACGCCCTGCTGATCAAGTCGTCGGCCGAGATCGAGGGGACCGATCTGCCGGCCGACTACGGATGGGGCGCGTGGGTCGAGCACCTCGACATGATCAGCGTGCCGGGGAACCACTTCGAGGTGTTTTCGCCCGCCGCCGTGGATACCTTTGTTCCGGGGCTGCAGGGCTACCTGTCGTGACGCACCGGCGAGAGCTCGCGGTGGCCGTTCGATCCCGACCAGCCTGAAGGACCGCGTCATATCACCAGCCAACAGGAGCTTCGATTCATGTCGACACGATCGCGTTTCCTCGAGGGATTTCTGGCCGGATTTCGCAACGCCCGGCTGAGCGAGCGCGCGAAGGCCGCGGCCGTGCTCGCTGGCGGGGCCATTGCGTTGTTCTTCCTCGTCAAGTAGCACCGGGACAACACGCGCCACCGCGGCGCCGCCTCGCAGGGCTGTAGCTTACGGGGATGTGCGCGCGCCATCGGGGCGCGCGCCCGACCTGCCCCGAATGCTCCGACGCGCGTTTCTCTGCTTTGCTCTCGCCGTGCTCTGCGCCTGTCGCCCGCGCGACGAGGCGGCGGCACCAGCGCTCACCGTGTTCGCCGCGTCGAGCCTGCGCGACGTGCTCACCGACATCGCGACCGAGTGGACGAAGCAGGGCGGCACCATGCCGCGGCTGCAGTTCGAGGCGTCGTCGACACTCGCCCGACAGCTTCGCGAAGGCGCGCGCGCCGACGTCTTCGTATCGGCGGCGCCCGAGTGGGTGGACGCCGTGCAGCCCCGCGCGCGCCACGACTGGCTCGGCAATCGGCTCGTGCTCGTCGTGCGGGCCGACGCGCCCGATGCGGATCTCACGCAACTCGAAAGTCTCGCCATGGCTGGCGAACAGGTGCCCGCCGGCGCGTACGCCCGCGAGGCCCTCGGCCACCTTGGTGTCGTGCCGCCCGTGCGCACCATCGCCGGCGCCAACGTGCGCGCCGTGCTCGCGATCGTGTCTCAGGGTGGTGCGCAGGCGGGCATCGTGTACGCCACCGACGCGGCCATCGATTCCACCGTGCGCATCAGCGCGACATTCCCGATCGAGAGTCATCCGCGCATCGTGTACACAAGCGCGTTGCTGCGCGATGAGGGACGCGCCTTCTTCGATGCCTTGCAGTCGCCGTGGGCCATCGCCATCGCGCGCCGACACGGCTTCGTGGTGTCGCCCTGACATGGACAGCGTGCGCATCTCGTTGTCGGTGGCCACCGCCGCCACGCTCTTGAGCCTGCCGTTCGCGGTGGCCGTTGCGTGGTATCTGGAGCGCTCGCGACACGCGGCGCGTCACGCGGTGCAGAGCATCGTGTGGCTGCCGCTGGTGCTGCCGCCCGTCGTCACCGGCTACCTGCTGCTCAAGGCGTTCTCGCCGCGTGGAACCGTTGGACAGACCCTTGCGTCGCTCGGACTGCCAGTCGCCTTCCACTGGCTCGGTGCGGTCGTAGCGGCGGCCGTCGTCGGGTTCCCGCTGTTCGTCATGATGATCGCGCTGTCGCTGAAGGCGGTCGATCCGCGACTCGAGCGCCTGTCGCAGTCACTCGGTCGCTCTCCGTGGCAGACGTTCTGGCGCATCACACTGCCCCTCACGTGGCCCGGCATGTTGGCGGGTGCCGCGATCGCCTTCGCACGCGCCCTCGGTGAGTTTGGCGCCACGATCATCCTCGCTGGTCGCATTCCCGGCGAGACCGAAACGATTCCGCTGCGCATTCACGCGGAACTCGACGCACCCGGAGGAGAACAGCGCATCATCGGCCTCGTGATCGTGTCGATCATCTTGTGTGTGATCGCGGTGGTGTGGGCGCGTTTGCTCGATGCGTGGTATCGGCGACGGCTGGAGCTCGACACATGAAGCTCTCCGTCGCCGCGAAGATCGCACGCCCGAACGGCTTCGTGCTCGATGTCGCGTTCACCTGCGACACCGACGTGCTGGGTGTCGTGGGACCAAGCGGGTGCGGCAAGTCCACGCTGCTCGATGCAATCGCCGGCGTCGAGCGTGGCGCAGTGATCACGCTCGACGGCACGTCGCTCACACCGCTTCCCATGCATCAGCGTCGCATCGGCTACGTCACGCAGGATGCATTGCTGTTTCCGCACCTCTCCGTGCGCGCGAACATCGCCTACAGTCCGTTCGCGCGCACCATCGACGACGTTGCGCAGACGCTCGGGCTGACCGCGCTGCTCGATCGCATGCCGCGCCATCTGTCCGGCGGCGAACGGCGCCGCGTGGCGCTGGCCCGCGCCCTCGCGGCGAGCCCACAGCTGTTGCTGCTCGACGAGCCCTTCAACGGTCTCGATGACGCGCGCCGCGCGGACGCCATCGCGCTCGTGCGCGACGTGCACCGCGCCTTTGCGCTCCCCATGGTGCTCGTCAGTCATCGCCGAGAGGAGGTGGACGCACTGGCGACCCAGGTCATCGCGCTGGAAGGCGGACGGCTGGTCGCACCCGCCGCCAGCGACCCGGCGCGCTGAGTGAGGCGGTTGCCGACACGCCAGGGCAGCCGTCCTTGCGAGGTACCGGTACGACACGACATCGTGCCCGTGCGTGTGACCCCTCGCGGCGTTCGACACGTCCCTCCCCCGCTCGCCCCGCCCGCCGTGCCCCTGATCGACCCGGACCGTTGGCGCCAGCTCGAGCCGTTGCTCGACGAGGTGCTCGACCTGCCGCCTGAGGCGCGCAGCGTCTTTCTGGCAGAGCTGCGCGCGCGCGCGCCGGAGGACGCGGACGCACTGGCGTCGCTCCTCGACGAGACCCGCAC
>JALOPN010000020.1 GCA_025453875.1 Gemmatimonadaceae bacterium
CAGCTCCACCATGGCGGCGTTGCGGACATCGGTGAACCGACCGGACATCGCGCGCGTGGCCGCGTGCGTCATGAGGGTCTCGGCCTGCGTGCGATCGAGATACGCCGGCAACGTGCGCGGCAACTTCGGCGTGCCGACGGCACGCGCGGGATTTACCTCGACGCGCTCGTCGCGATGCATCCAACGATAGAAGCTGCGCACCGCCGAGAGCCCGCGCGCGAGTGTGCGCTTGGCGAGGCCGGCGCGTTGCCGATGGGCGAGCCAGCCACGCAACTCGAGACGCGTGAGCGCCCCCCAGCTCCAGCCCGCCTCACCGAAGTGCTGCGCGAGCCACTCGGTGAACTCGCGCAGATCGCGTCGATAGGCGATGAGCGTATTGGGCGAGAGGTCACGTTCCTTCTCGAGATGCTCCAGAAACTCGGCCACGTCCGACGACGGCGCGGCCGGCGCGGGTGCCGTATTCATCGGCGCCGAATCGGTCGCCGCACGTCGCTTCGGAATCCCGCGAGGCACGTCGTCTCTCAGACCACCGCGACGGTGCCATCACGCACGACCGGCGTGATGGCATGCTCGGCCATGAAGCGCGCCACGTCGCCGAGTGCCCGCTCGGCGTAGAGTTCGCGCTTGCGCTGCTTGTCGCGCACGGGCGGATCGAGTTCGTCGAGCAGGCCGAAGTTGGCGTTCATGGGCTGGAAGTGCGCCGGATCGGCCTCGCGCAGGTACCGATAGAGCGCGCCAAGCATGGTGGTGGGCGGCGGCAGCACGGGCGCGTGGCCGCGCAGCATGCGATCGAGATTGATGCCGGCCATGAGTCCCGTCGCCGAGCTCTCCGTGTAGCCTTCCACGCCCGTGAGCTGGCCGGCGAAGAGCACCTGCGGATCGTCGCGCAGCGCGAGATGCGGTGCGAGCGCGCCGGGAGCATTCAGATACGTGTTGCGATGAATGCTGCCGAAGCGCAGGAACTCCGCGTTGGCGAGTCCGGGAATCAGACGGAACACGCGCTGCTGCTCCGGGATGCGCAATCGCGTCTGGAAGCCTACGAGATTCCACATGCGACCCGCGCGATCTTCCTGACGGAGTTGCAGCACCGCCCACGGACGACGATCGGTGCGCGGATCGCGCAGGCCGATCGGCTTCATGGGTCCGAAGCGCAACGTATCGCGCCCGCGACGCGCCATCTCTTCGGCGGGCATGCACCCTTCGAAGTACGGCACCGCGTCGAACTCCTTGGCGGTGAACTGATCGGCGCTCGTGAGTGCGTCGATGAACGCCTCGTATTCGTCTCTCGAGAACGGGCAGTTGAGGTACGCGCCCGCCGTATCGGCACCGTCCATCGTCTCCTTGTCCCAACGCGACGCACGAAACGCGATCGACTGATCGATCGACTCGACACTCACGATGGGCGCGATGGCGTCGTAGAACGCGAGCGCTTCCACCCCCAGTCGGGTGCGCACGGTCTCCGCGAGCGCGTGCGCGGTGAGCGGTCCGGTGGCGATGATGCCGGGCGATGGGAGCGCGTGGACCTCCTCGCGCACGACGGTGATCCGCGGATGCGCCCCGATTCGCTCGTGCACGGCCGCGGAGAAGACGTCGCGATCGACCGTCAGCGCACTGCCGCCGGGCACACGGGCGGCATCGGCGCACGAGAGGATGAGACTGCCGAGCGCGCGCATCTCGGCCTTGAGCAGGCCATGCGCGTTGGTGGCCTCGGTGCTCTTGAACGTGTTCGAGCAGACGAGTTCGGCGAGACGGTCGGTCTTGTGCGCTTCGGTGCCACGCACCCCGCGCATTTCGTGCACGACCACCGCGTGGCCGCGTTCGGCCAACTGCCAGGCGGCCTCGCTGCCGGCGAGGCCACCGCCAATCACATGAACCGGTGCATTGTCTGACATGCTGCAATATACGATCGCGGGCGCCATCCCCACCGGGGGATGACGCCCGCACTCTCGCCACCGTGCAGCTCGCGCGACCGCTCGTCAGGCGACGAGCTCGGCCTCGTTCGCCTCGTCCGGCGCCGGCACATCCCACTCGTTGGCGCACTTGAGACACTTCCGGAAGTGGCCGCGCGACGCCTTGAACTTGGCCTCGGCGCCGGCGTACCCGCACTCGGGACAGACGTCCTTCACCGGCTTATCCCACACGACGAAGTCACAGCTCGGATAGTTCTCGCAGCCGTAGAATGCCTTGCCACGCTTCTTCGAGCGACGCTCGGCGATCTCCCCCCCGTCCTTCGGGCAGTGGACACCGGTTGGCATCGAGCGCGTGCCGCGGCACTTCGGGAACTTCGAGCAGCCGAGGAAGTCTCCGGAGCGTCCGTGGCGCACGACCATGGGCGCCCCACATTCGTGGCACGCGTAGTCGGTGAGTTGCGCCGGCTTCTTCTCGCCCTTGATGGGACGCGTGTACTTGCACGTCTTCGGGTGATGCTCGCAGGCCACGAAGGGGCCGAAGAATCCGCCCTTGGGCACGAGTCGACCACCACACTCGGGGCACTTTTCCTGCGCGAGCCCCGACAGATCGTGCGCCTCGGCGATGAGCACGTCGAGGTCGTCATCGTTGAGCGTCTTCTGGAACGGTTTCCAGAAGTCGGTCAGCGCCGTGCCCCACTCGAGTTCGCCGTCGGCGATGCGGTCGAGTTCGCCTTCCATCTGCGCCGTGAAGCCCACGTCGAAGATGTCGGGGAACTTGCGCACCATGACCTTCTCCACCGTTTCGCCGAGTGGCGTCGGGAAGAAGCGTCGCTGTTCGAGCGACACGTAGCGCCGTTCGGCGAGCACCGAAATGATGGACGCGTACGTGGACGGACGGCCGATGCCGAGCCGCTCGAGCTCTTTCACGAGTGAGGCTTCGGAGAAGCGCGGCGGCGGTTCGGTGAAGTGCTGCTTGCCGTGAATGTCCTTGACCGGCACGCGTTCGTCGAGTTCGAGCGGTGGCAGTGCCTGCTCGTCCTCGAGCGCCTTCGCGTCCCCTTCCTCGCGCGCTTCGCGATACAGGCGCAGGAAGCCGTCGAACTTCATGACGGAGCCGGTGGCGCGGAACAGGTACTGGTGTCCGCCGGCGGCCACGTCGAAGTCCACCGTCGTGGTGTCGAACACGGCCGGCGCCATCTGCGACGCCATGAAGCGCTTCCAGATGAGTTCGTAGAGCTTGAACTGGTCGGCGGTGAGGAACTTCTGCACGCGCTCGGGGCGACGCGACGGATCGGTGGGCCGCACACCTTCGTGGGCGTCCTGCGCGTTCGCCTTCGCACTCGGATAGAGCTGCGGGCCGGCGGCGAGATACCCCTCGCCGAACTCGCCGCGCAGCCAATCACGCGCGGCAAGCGCCGCGCTGTCGGAGACGCGCGACGAGTCGGTACGCATGTACGTGATGAGACCGACGGTGCCGTCTTCACCGCCGATATCGATGCCTTCGTAGAGATCCTGCGCGAGGCGCATGGTGCGCTTGGAGCCGAAGCCGAGCTTCTTGGCGGCTTCCTGCTGCAGCGTGGACGTGGTGAACGGCGCGGATGGATTCTTTCGCCCCTCACGTCGCTTCACCTCGGTGACCGTGAAGGTCTTCACACCCCGCAGATCGGCGAGAATGCGGTCGGCGTCGGCCTGACTCGCAATCTCGGGCTTGTCGCCATCGACGTGATACTTCTTCTTGAAGCCCTTGCCATCGATCTGGTGCAGACGCGCAACGAACGGCTGCGTCCCCTTCTGCAGGTCGGCCGCGATGGACCAGTACTCGACGGGCGTGAAGGCGCGAATGTCGCGCTCCCGCTCGACGATGAGGCGGAGCGCCACGGTTTGCACGCGGCCGGCCGACAGCCCCTTCTTGACGGTCTTCCAGAGGACCGGGCTGGCCTTGTAGCCCACGAGGCGATCGAGCACGCGGCGCGCCTGCTGGGCATCCACGCGATGATTGTCGATTTCGCGCGGCTGCTCCATGGAACGCTGAATCGCGTCCTTCGTGATCTCGTGAAAGAGCACACGACGGATGGGCGCGTCGACGCGCGCACGCGCCGGTCCCGTGGTGAAGAAGTTCGCGACGTGCCAGCCGATGGCCTCGCCTTCACGATCAGGGTCGGTGGCGATGAAGACTTCACGCGCGACCTGGGCGTGCTTCTTGAGGTCGCTGAGGATGTCTTCCTTGCCTTCGATGGTCACGTACTCGGGCTCGAAGCCGTGCTCGATGTCGATGCCGAGCTTCTTGGCCGGCAGATCGCGCACGTGCCCCACGGTGGCCTTCACCGTGTAACTGCCGCCGAGGTACTTGCCGATGGTCTTGGCCTTGGCCGGCGACTCGACGATGACAAGGGCCTTGCCGGCGGCCGGCGGCCCGCTGTCTTCGACGACGGACTTCCGGCCAGCGGTCTTCCGCGCCGGCGCCTTGCGAGCGGCGGTCTTGGCGGCCGACTTCGCCGCGGTCTTGGCCGCCGCTTTCGCGGTGGTCTTCTTCGCGGTCGTGCTCGCCGATTTCACCGCGGACTTCGCCGCCGATTTCGCGGCGGGCTTTGCCGCGCTCTTCGTGGCCGACGCGCCCGAGGACCGGGTGGTTTTTTTCGCGACTTTCTTGATCGCCATGGATTCAGTGCAACTGGGAGTGGTCGACCGGCAGCGCGTCGACCTCCACGCCGAGTTCCTCGGCGAGGAGACGGATGTCCTGACGCGTGATCGGGCCGTCCAGGTGGTGCAGTGCGCGCTCCACGATGGTCTCGAAGATGCCGAGTCCGGTGGAGGCGGTGTTGTACAAGGTGAGCAGGTAGCCCCAGGCGTCAGGCGTGAAGCGCCCGCGCTCGTGGGGGCCCTGGACGCGAAGCGCAGGCCTCGGAAGCTGCACGACGCGTGGGGCCGCGCCCGACGCATTCTGGCTCACGAAGCGCGCGAGGACTTCATCAATTTCGTGCCGAGCCAATCCTCTGGCCGCCAGATACTGCTCGACGTCCCCGACATCTGCGTCGGGGGCGAAGTGCGCACGAAGCGCGGCAAGCATCTGATACCAACGATCGGTCATCGGGGGTCCTGATCCGAGCCAGCACGCCGCGCGAATGCACACGCGGCGTCCACCAGTTCGGGCAACGAGAGTGAATCGGTATCGAGCGTCAGCTGGGCCGTGGCCCACGCCGCCGCCCGTTCCTGCAGCAGACGAACGAGGACCCGTTCCGGCTCGGCGACCGCCAGCAGGGGGCGGACATTGGCATCCTGCGCCAACCGGGCGAGGGCCGTTTCGGGACGGGTCGAGAGATGGATCATACTGACCTGTCCCCCGATTCGCGCCAGTACGCCCGGTGCGGTCAGCCATCCGCCGCCGGGCGCCCAGATGGCGGGCGGCTCTCGGAGCAGCTGCGTCGTGAGCTCGTATTCCATTCGACGGAACGCCGCTTCTCCTTGCTCAGCAAAGAGTTGCACGACTGACCGGCCGGCCTGCTCGGCGAGGCGCTCGTCGAAATCCACGAAGGCGACCTCGAGCCGGGCCGCGACCAGACGACCGACCGTGCTCTTCCCGGCGCCCGGCAGCCCGACAAAGGCCACAGGGTGCGCGAGGGGGTGCCGCCCCGGTTCGATCGGGCGGTCGGCGGTCACTCCTCGGTCACCGCCTCGCGGCGCGCGACGCGGGCGTCCAGATGGGCCAGGTAGCCGGCGAGGTTCCGCTCGACTTCGGTCAGCGAATCGCCTCCGAACTTCTCGAGCATCGCCTGCGCCAGCACGAACGCGGCCATCGCTTCGGCAATGACCCCCATCGCCGGCACGGCGGTGACATCGCTCCGCTCGGCAGCCGCAGACGCCACGGCGCCCGTGGCCACGTCCACCGTGGCGAGCGGTCGCATCAGCGTGGCGATCGGCTTCATGGCCACACGAATCACGAGCGGTTCACCCGTGGTGATGCCGCCCTCCAGGCCGCCAGCGCGATTCGTGGGGCGCGCGACATGGCCCGCGCGGGTCCGACCGGGTGCGGGGAGCACCTCGTCGTGCACCTCCGCGCCCGTGCGGCGCGACGCTTCGAAGCCCAGGCCGATCTCGACACCCTTGACGGCCTGAATCGAGAGCATCGCCTGTCCAAGCCGCCCGTCGAGCTTGCGATCCCACGACACGTGGGAGCCGAGTCCAAGTGGCAGACCGGTCACGACGACTTCGCAGATGCCGCCAAGCGTATTGCCGGCGCGCTTGATGGTATCGATGTGGGCGATCACCGCCTGCTCGGCCTCGGCATCGAGCATGCGCACCGCGCTGGCGTCCGCGACGGCATTGAGATCGTCTGGCCACTCGGCGGGGCGCTGCGCGACGATGCCACCGAGCTCGGCGACGTGCGACCCGATGCGGACGCCAAGCGTTTCGAGGAACTGACGACAGACCGCGCCAGCCGCGACACGGGCCGTGGTTTCGCGCGCCGAGGCACGCTCGAGGATGTCGCGCGCGTCAGTCCGATCGTACTTGAGCACACCCACCAGATCCGCATGTCCGGGTCGGACCCGCGTGACGGTGCGCTTGCGCGGTCCGTCGGCATCACTCTCGCGCGGAGCCGGATCCATGATCTCGGTCCAGTTCTGCCAATCGCGATTGCGAATGAGCAGGCTGATCGGGCCACCGAGCGACTCGCCGGCGCGCACGCCGGACAGGATCTCGGCGCGATCGGTTTCGATCTGCATCCGACGGCCACGACCGTAGCCCTGCTGACGTCGGGCGAGCTGCGTGTCGATGTGTTCGGCGAGCAACGGGACGCCCGCGGGGAGGCCTTCGAGAATCGTGACGAGTGCGGGTCCGTGTGACTCGCCGGCGGTGGTGAAGCGCAACATGAGCAGTTCGGGCAGAAGATTCACGCGCCGTCGCGCGTCCCTGCCAAACGTAACGCGCCGCGTCCCGGAGGGGAGACGCGGCGCGTGTCATCAGACGAGCGCTGTCGCGATGACGGCGGCTGGCGATGACGCGCCAGCCGCCTGCCCATCGTCAGTTGCAGATCGTGCTGAAGTTGTTCGGCAGTTCGACGAGCGTGACGCCGCGGAGCGTGGCACCCACGAGGACGATGGCGCCGTCCGAACGCTGCGAGGCACGCACCGGTCCGATGATCGGATCGCGGATGGGCACACTGGCCACACGCTTGAAGCACCAGCTGTCGTACACGTCGATGACCGGCTCGGCCGACGCGACGAACGCGAGTCGCGACTGCAGCGTGGGCGAGTTGAGACCGCGATTCTGCGGGTGGAAGTCCAGGCCGCCGGTGCTGCCGAGCGACTGGAAGATACCCTGCAGGCGCAGCGTCCGGTCGAACACGTACGTGGAGTCACCCTTGATGGCCGCGAGCTCGCCATCGAAGTTGATCGCCACCCCCTGCACTCGCGCAAAGCTGTTCGCGATGTAGTCGCTCACATCCATGGCGCGGGACACACCGCGATCGATCACCGGGAGCGGCGGCAGCATGTCGAAGCCGGTGAGGGCGTCGTACATCATGCCACGGCTGCCGAGCACCGGACCGCCCTCACCCACGACCGCGCGCCGGAAGTTGCCGGAGTTGCGCACGTAGGTGGTGTCGCGGAACGCGAGCTGATCGATGCGGATGACGATCGAGTAGTTGAAGAAGGAGCCATCGGGCAGCGGGATGCGCTGCGCGAACGGTACCAGCGTGGAGTCGCTGCCAACCCCACCCGCGGCGTAGCGCTCGATCTCGAGCGTGTCGGCGCGGTTGGCCGTCTGGCCCATCGCCTGCTCGAAGAAGAAGTGCGACGTGGCGCGCGTCAGGTTCTCCCAGCGCACCGTGCCCTTGCGAGCGAACGGCAGCGTCTGGCCCGGCGTGGGCGTGGTGGAGTAGACCAGCACGACATCCTGACAGGCCGAGCCCGACGCCGATCCGCCGGTGCAAGTCGACGCGAGGTACTGCGGGCGATCCGAGAAGTCGTACACCGTACGCTGCGTGATCACCTCGTCCGTCTGCTCCGACCGCACCGACGTCACGCTGTACGCGATGATGTTCGGCAGCGGGTAGCGATACACTTCCTGACCGGTCGCGCCGCGGCGCAGGTCGACGTAGCTGATCGTGGTACCGCCGGAGTTGGCGACGAGCAGCGTGTCGCCCATGACACCGTCACGATTGCGCGGCCACGCCGCGATGCCCCAGGGACGCGAACCCACGAAGATGGGCTGGCGGAAGCTGGAGTCGGCCAGGTTGTAGACCTCGAGCTGATTGCGCTCGATGTTCGACAGATACAGGCGATTGTTGCGCGGGAAGTAGATCGCGTCGGCGATCTGTCCGCCCGTGGGCAGCGGCCGCGTGTAGCCGGCCACGACGACGGCGGTGTCGATCCGCACGCCACCCGAGGTCTGGCGCGCCACATCCCGACGCCCGTTGCTGTTGCGGGCGAAGCCCTGCACCGTGACCGGCGTGGGGAAGGTCGTGATCGGGATGCGCGTCTCGAAGGTGCGGACGAGCGTGCTGAAGCTGCCGTTCGACTGGATGGAGTCGGCCCTGACGAGCGCGCCCGTCAACGTGCGCACCTCGTAGCCGAGCGTCGTGATGCCCACCGGGTCGGTGGCTTCGACGAAGATCGTATCGCTCACTTCGAGGCGACGGGCGACACCGGTCGTGACCGTGGGCACCGAGTTCACCTGATCAGGGCGCTGCACCGGATACGTGACCGGGGTGCCGAGCACGCGCTGATTGAGCGAATCGACGATGAACGGCGTGACGGTGAGCGACGTCCCCGACACACTGTCCGGAATGACGAGCGTGTCGAGCGCGGCCACGCTGTCGCGCAGCGGCACACTGAAGCCCATCGAGTCGGCCGCGCGGAACGCGCCCGTGGTGACGTAACCGAGCGTCCGCACCTTGAACTGCGCACGACCGCTCAGCGACAGCACGAGCGCCTTGCCGGTGACGACAGGGCTGCCGCTCACCGGGCTCGTGATCGTCGCCGAGGGCGGCGTGAGGTTGCCGACCGTGAGGACGAGGTTGGCCGTGTCCGACTGATTGCCGGCGCCATCTTCGGCCAGCGACTCCACGATGACGGTGCTGCCGAGCGGCGCCGAAGACGGAACGCGCGCGGTGATCGTGTACGTGAACTCCTGGATCGCGCTGTTGAAGGTCGTGTCGATGGCCGCGGTGAAGCCACCGGTGAGCTGGACACGGATCTTCTTGAGGCCGATGTCGTCGCGGGCCGTGACGCTGAACTGCAGCAGCGAATCGGCCTGATTGACGCCGCGCGACATCGTGACGCGCGGCTTGACCGTATCGCGGAATGGTGGATCGATCACTTCATCGCCATCGCAGGCCGCGAGGCCGCCGGCGGCGATGACGGCCAGGACGGCGCGGCGCAGCCGCGTCGCGCCCCGGGCGCCAGAGAATGTGAAGGCTCGCATGGGGTGTGTGTCTCCTCGGCGCGTTAGCGGCTCGGCGGCAGCGTTTCGCCGCCTTCGAGGATGTGCGGCGTGACCAGGATGAGCAGGTCACGCTTGGTTTCGTTCGTGGTGTTCTGCGAGAAGAGACGGCCCGCGAACGGGATGTTCATCAGGAACGGGATCCCCGAGCGGAAGCGCGAGACTTCCGTGACCGTGAGGCCACCGATCACGGCGGCTTCACCATCGGCCACCAGCACCTGGCTTTCGGCGCGCTGCTGGTTGAAGATGATGCCCACATCCGACGGACCGACTTCGGCGTTCGAGTTCTCCGCCTTGATGCTGAGCATGACCATGCGGTTGTTGGTCACCTGCGGCGTCACGCTCAGACGGATGCCGGCTTCCTTGATCTGCACCGAGGCGCGCGGGAAGAACGTTTGCGCGTTGGGCTGCACCTGGCCGCCCGCACCCGCACCGCCGCCACCACCGCCGCCGCCGGCGCCACCACCCACACCGCCGGCGCTCGCGTCGATGACGCGAATCGGGATCTCCTGACCCACGAAGATCTCGGCCGTGCGGTTGTTGAGAATCGTCACGCTCGGCTCCGACTGCACATCGGCGAGCGACGAGGTCTGCAGCGCGTTGAGGAACGCGGTCAGCTGGTAGCGGCCGAGCGCGGTGGAATAGATCAGGTTGAGCGCGTTGGGCTTGATGGCGTTGTTCGCGTTTGCGATGCCCGAGATGGCGTTGCCGCCGAGCGCGATGCGGGCCGGGCCCTGGAAGGGCGTTCCGCCACCACGCGCATCGGGCACACCGTCACCGTCGGTGTCGATCGGCACGAGCGTGTTCGGATCAGTGCGCGGCACGAGCTGCTGGAAGAACTGCTTGGTCCCCGTGCCCAGATCGTAGGCGAGGCCGATATCCTGGATGCCGGTGCGATTGATGAAGATGATCTTCGCCTTGATCGCAACCTGCGGCGTGCGCACGTCGAGTTCCTGCAGGCGCTTGATGAGCTCCGGCAGACGCGTGGGCACTTCGGAGATGATGAGCTTGTTGGTGGCCGAGTCGGCGCTCACCGAGCCGCGCATGACGCAGCCCTGGTTGTCAAGCTGATTGCCCTGGCCGCGACCGCCGCCCTGCGCGCCCATGCCACCCATGCCGCCCATCGCGCCCATGCCCGCGCCACCGCCCACGTTCTGCATCGTCTGCATCGTGGTGATGTTCGAGCAGTCACGCGCGAGGAGCGCGCGCACGGTGGGCACCAGGCTCACGGCCTTGGCGTAGTTGACGTTGACGATCTGCGTGACGAGCGGCTCGAGCGCCTGGTTCTGCGCAAGCGCGCTGTAGCTGTCGACGGTGATGATACCGCTCGGATCTTCCGTGGCCGCCAGTCCCTGCGCCTGCAGCAGCGCCTGGAGGGCGACATCCCACGGCTTGTCGGTGATTTCGGCGGTGACCGTGCCCTGCACGTTCTTGCCAACCACGATGCTGCGGTTGGCGAAGGTCGCGAAGGTCGCGATCACGTCGCGAATGTCGGTGCCATCGAAGTTGATGCTGATGCGCGGCTGCGTGGACGGCTGCAGCTGCGCCTGCGCGCGCTGCGGCGCCGCCGGAATGGCGACGGGCAGTTCGATGCGCGCGGGCGTGTCGTTCGACGAGAACGAGCTGTTGGTCTCGAGGCGACCCGCGCGCTCGTCGCGCGTGACCGGGGTTTCCACGAGCGCCGGCGTCGTCGCGACCGGCGTCGCGGTCACGCTCGGCGTGTTGATCGGGGCGAGCACCGGCTCGACCGGCTTGAGCGCCTCCAGCGGCACGTTGTTGAGTCCGGCCGTCTGCGACGCGAGCGTCGCCGTGGGCGCGGGGAGCGACGCAGCCGTCGAGATCGTCGGCGCGCTGACGTCCGCCGCGGGCGTCGACTCGGTCGACGCGGCGGGCTGCACCTGCGCGAGCGTGACGGTCGGCGCGAAACCGCCGGGGATCATGTCCCACCGCGCGAACTGTGCGGTGCCGTGCACGACCAGGCGCACTTCGCCCGCCGACTGCTTCACCGTGTAGCGCTGGCGACCGGCGAGCTCGACCACGACGCGCACGGTGTCAACCGCGAACTGGGCGACGCGGACATCCCGTACCGCACCGCGTGCGGTACGATCGTACGCCCGCGGCTTGACCGCGAGACGCGCGCCGATCACGTCGAGCACGACGCGCGACGGATTGGCGAGCGTGAAGTCGCGCACCGTGGCGCTGGCGGCATCGAGGCCGACCACCACTTCGGCGCCGTCGGCGCCCGGCACGAGCGAGACGCCGGTGACATTCGTCGCGGCGCGCGCGCCGAATGCCGAGTACATGGCCGCAGAGGCGGCAGGTGAGGCGGTGCCGGGCACCGGGCGCGTGGCGGCATCGAGCGCCGCTGCGTGCACCAGGGCCACGGTCAGCACCGCGGCCGTCGTCTGAACGATCATCGCGTCCTCGTGGTGGTGGAATCGCTGGTCAGTGGCAGCGTTTCCTGCCGGCTGAAACCGAACTCGTCGATGGAGAAGATCACGGCTTTCTGGCGAATGGCCGCGACGCGCAGGCGCCCGAGCGTCTGCCCGAGTCGTACGCGGTACTGCGACTGCGACGTCACGTCGCGGAGAATCGCGACCGAGCCGCGACCGTTGGGATCGAAGGCGACCGCGGTGAGCCGCAGGTCGCTGATGAGCGGGCGAATCTCGCCGCTCTGCATGAGCGACTCGTACGGATCGCGACGCCCGGCGCCCGCGTAGCTGAACACCTCGCGTTCGAGCTGCACCGTGGTGGGCGCCGCGCTGCCGCGGCTCACCGTCGTCGCGGAATCACCGCCCGCGCGCGTGCCAAGCCGGGTAGCCGGCGTGGCGGCGGCGGGCGCCGGTTCGGCCTTGGTCGCGGGGGCCGCCGCCGGCTTCGACGCCTGCGCGTCGAGGCGCGACGGCAGCGCGAACGCGACGGGAATGAGCAGCACGCCGAGCAGGCGCGCCGAGCGATGCGTGATCATCGAGTCTCCTCCGGGCGCGCGCTGGCGACGCGCTGCGGCACGGACGCCGGCGCAGTGCGCTCGACGTAGGTTTGCAATGTGACGACGGCCTGCAGGCCATCCTTCTGACCGCTGCCGCTGCGAACGGCGCCGCGCCGCACGGTGCCGCCGATCGGCGAGAGCGTGAAGTGCACGGGCGCCACGATGCGCGGCAGCGACCCGACGTTGGCGAGGAACCCGCCGATGTCGTGGTAACGACCCACGATCGTGACTTCGTAGCGGTGCGTGTCGAACTTGTCGCCGTGAATCACGGGCTGCGGCGTGAAGCCGCCGACGTCCAATCCTGCGCGACGCGCCGCCGTGGAGACTTCTTCGAGCAGCGCCGGCACTTCGTTGTCGGTGGGCACGAGACGACGCATCGCGGTGAGCGCCGCGCGCTGTTCCGCAGCCTCGGCGCGCAGCGCGTCCACGCTGCCCGCCTTGAACTCCTTCTGCGCCGTCTTGTTCGCCTTCTCGAGGGCTTCGACGCGCACTTCATCGAGCGCGAGCTGTTCCTGCGCGGTCGAATACGGATAGAGATAGTAGACCAGCGCGAGCGCCACGGCGACGAAGCCGACGACGAACTTGATCTGGTCGCGCTGATTCTGGGGAAGCAGGGACATGACGTGGGGCCTCGGTCAGCGAACGGGAACGACGAGCGGTTCAGTCGTCAGCAGATCCTTCGACGGGACTTCGTACTCCGCCTCGATCTCGAACTGCGTGACATCCTTCGTATCGACCACGACGATCTCGGACTTCACGAGCCGCACGAGCTTGACGAAGGGCGAGCTTTCGAGGTCCTTCATGAACTGCGTGAGCGCCTGCATGTCGATGGTCTGCCCGACGACCTTGAAGGCCACCGGCTGATTGATGATCACCGAGTCCTGCACGGCCGCGCTGTCCGCGGCGGCCTTCGCCGCGGCCTTGGCCTTGCCCTTCGGCTCGACGTCGACGGGGCGCGCGCCCGGCGGCAGCGTCGCCGTGCTCGTCTGCTCGACCGAGGTGAGCCACGTGTACGACGGCAGCGCCGCGCTGATCTCGTCGAGCAGGTGCGCCCAGATGTAGCGGTTGTCGTCGATCGTGCGGATGATCGACACCTGACGCTCCACCGAGTCCTTTTCGGCCGTCACCTTGCGGCGCGCTTCGAGCACCGTGGTGAGCCGCGCCGAGTCACGAACCGCGCGATCGAGACGCGTGGCCAGTTCGCCAGCGCTCGCCTGCTGCGACGTGAAGAGCACGCCCACCACCGCGAATGCGGCGACCACCGAACCGGCGGCGCCGAGCAGCCACGGATCCTTGACCTTGCTGCCGAAGCCCTGGAACGCCGAGCCGAGGCTGAAGGATGCGCTGCGGCTGCTCTTGCCGGCCTTCTTCGTGCCGGGGAGGAGATTGACCTGGATCTGCATGGATTCGCGACCTCGCCTCAGGCGATCGACCGGAGGGCGAGCCCCACCGGCAGCATGAGCAGTGGCGCCACCTCATCGGTGGCCATGAACTCGAGCGCGCCCTCGCGCACCGACAACCGCGCGAGCGGATTCGCGAGCTGCACCTGAAGACGCAGACGCTCGCCCAGCCAGGGCAGCAGCCCCGGCGTACGCGCACCACCGCCGCAGGCGAAGGCCGCGCGCACCTGGCCGTACTGTCGCGAGGAGCTCGCGAGGAACGACATGGCACGCTCGAGGCCGACGGCCAGTTCTTCGCCGCGCAGCGCGATCACTTCGTCGAGCGCGGGCGTCCGATCGTAGCCGCGGACGAGCTGCTCGGCGTCTTCGGCGGTGAGGCCGTGATCACGCTGCAGATCCTCTCGGAACTTGCGCGTGCCGACCGTGAGGTCTCGTGTCAGGATCGGCACGCCGTCATCGAGCACGTTGAGCGTCGTGATGTCGTTGCCGATGTTGAGCAGCGCGACGACGCCCTGCATCGCGTCCGGATAGTTGAGCGCGAAGGCGTTGTGCAGTGCGAATGCGTCGACATCCATGATGCGCGGCGTCACGCCAGCGTCCTCGAGCAGATGACGCTTGACCTCGACCAGATCGCGCTTGGCGGCGACGAGCAGGACGTTCATCTCGAGGCTGTCGCCATCGGGATCGAGCACCTGGTGATCGAGTTCGACCGAGTCCATGTCGAATGGCACGTGCTGCTCCGCTTCCCAGCGGATGAGCTCCGCCGCCTGCGCATCCTTGACGCGCTCGACCTGGATCTTCTTCACGATGACGTCACGTCCACCCACAGCCGCGACGACCTCCTTCTTCTTCCCACCGATCGTCTCGAGCGTCTGACGGATCGCCTCGGCGACGATGGCGTGGTCCATGACCTCGCCTTCGACGATGGCGTTCTCGTTGAGCGGCGTGATGATCACCTTGGTGAGTTCCGGCGTCGCACCGGCGTGATCGATGACCGCGGCCTTCACGAGGCCCGACCCGATGTCGAGTCCGATGGTCGTCTTCTTTCGGCCGAAGAGCTGCATACGGCGAGGGGGTGCGCGGTGGTGGTCGGGAGACCGGGAGATCACGCGGGACGTCACGCGATCGGAACTGGACTTTTTGACCTGAGCGGTCGGGCGATTCACCCTCCATACGACCGGCACCGTTCGAGGTAACGCCTCTCCGAGGGGGTCCCCCCCTCCATGGTGCGGTTTCTGTGACACCCTTGTCCCCGACCGTGGTGTGCCCGATCGGCGGTTGGTGATGGGTGTCACGTGCCGGGTGATCGCTGGGGCGACCGGCGGAGGAAGGACCGGTCCCCGCCGCGCCTGCTCTACGGACGCGTGTGCCAGCCGAGGCGGGTTTCCGGCTGCGGCGTGCCGGCAGCGGCGAGCGCGTAGCGCACCGCACACTGACCGGCGAGCACGCGGGTGCCGGCGAGATGGGAGCCGAGGCCATGCTGGTCGCGCGCCACGACGAGCCCCGAGAACTCGGCGGGCGGCGCGCCGGGTGTACGCGCCGCGAGCAGGCGCCCGCGTACGAGCACGATGCCATGCAGCGGCACGCCGCTCGCGACCGACAGGTCCCCGTCGACGAGCAACACGCCTTGTGCTGGTGTCCGGCCGCGCAGGTACGTCACGCCGGTGTGCGACACGCGCACGATGGGCCACCGTCGCGTGCACGCCTCGGGGACCGACGCGTCCCGCCGCGCATCACCGAGCCAGCGCGGACAGCTGTGCGACATCGCATCGAGATCGAGCACGGAGTCGGGTGTCGTGTGTGATGCGCGCGCGGCGAGCGCGGTGAACGCGGCATCGAACTGCGTCAGGAGTTGCGCGCGCTCCACGGCCAACGGTACGCGCGTGACCGGCAGGTCACCCACGGTCACCACCGTTGGGTCGGTGGTGATCGCGTCGGCGATGATTGCGGGCAATGGTCGCGCGCGGCGGTCGGCGCTGCAGAGCGCGGTCCAGTCTACCGGTTCGGTATCCACGCCAACCACGGTGGCGCTGTCGCTCAACGTCAGGGCGCCAAATACGAGGAGGGGCGCAGGTCCCGGGGGGCGCGGCCACTGCAGCTGCACGACGCGCTGCAGTGCGCGCGACGCGTGATCGCGCGACGCGACACCACCCACGGCTGTGCCTTCGAGAGACGCCGCGTTGGCCCGCAGCAGATACCGGCCGGCCGACAGGCGTGTTCGCGTCACGGTGGTCAGCAGGTCGGGTGATGGGCGGTGCGGCAACGTATCGTGTTCCGTGGGGCGTAACGCGCCCGCCGAATCGACTGGCCAGCGCGTGAGCGCGTCGAGCAGCGCAGCGTCTGCCGCGTGCAACGCCCGTTCACCGTGCCAGGCGAGACGCGTCGCGCGATCGGCCACGAACGCGCGGTTCACGAACGCCACCGCGACGAGCAGCGTCGCCCCGAGGAGCGCGATCACGGGGACCAGCGTGACGCCGCGTCGCCCGCGCATCTCAACGCCCCCCGCGCAGTGCCACGGACACGCGAAGCGTGTCCGTGTGCGCGATCGCGTCGCTCGCTCGATCACGACGGAGTGCACGCAGGCCGATGTCCACGAGGGCGGCATCCATCGCGCCCATCGAGGCGTCGGTCCCGTCACGACGACGAACATGCACGCGTACGCCACCGGCCACGACGTGTGCGAAGGGACCGACGGCCGGTTGCATGACCGTCCACACGCCGCCCTGTCGCTCGCGACGGCCGAGCCAGGTCGCCCCATCGGCGGCGCGATAGGCTCGCCATTCGATCCGGCGTTGCACGACGATCACCACACCCGGCACCGGCGCGCCGTCGGGCGGCGGCGCGTCGAGGATGAGCCGCAGCGGTGCGTCGGCACCGCGCAGCGGCGAGCCGGCACACGCGCTCGCGGCGGTGGTTACGTCGCGGAGTGCAACGGAAACACGCATCGTGTCGGTGCCGCGATCGCCGACCACGCTGGTATCGGGCATGGCCCAGCGAACCGCATCGCCGGCGAGTGGCGGGGCATGCCACAGCGGATCGATCGTCCCCGGTGATGTCGTGACATCGATAACGTTCGGCGCCGGCGCGCCGCAGCTCACCGCGACAAGCACCGGCACGTCGGCGTGCAGGCTCGAATCCGTCCACGCAACCAGGTCACGGCCAGCGAGCCGATGAGCGGCAAGGCCACCACGATCTCGAGCAGCGCGCCCCCTCGACGCGCCGTCATGGGCACCAGCCGGCGGCGGCGGCCTGCACCGTGCGCACGCGCCCATCAAAGGCCGGCGACGCGCGCAGCGTGACGTCGAACTGCTGATGCCGCAGCGGTCCGCGCACCTCGGCGGCTGGCGCGACGGACACGCGGCCGCGTGCCATGCCCACCAACGTCGCACACGGATTCAGCGCGAGCCCTTCGGCCGATTCGTGCACCAGCGCCGTCCCGACGCGAACGAGCGACAGGCGGTCCGCCTGCTGCGCCCCCGTTGCGATCACGCGTGAGAGCGCGACACTCGCCACGGCGAGCAGCGTCAGTGCGATGAGCAGTTCGAGCAGCACCTGCCCACGCCGCACCACCGCGCGCGCGGGGCAGCGTGGGCGAGACAAGCGACGAACGAGCGAGTGGTTGGGCGGGCGACGTGTCATGCTGCACAGTGCACGTCCTCGCCGTCCGTCACATCACCGTATTCTGACCGACCGCATCAATCCGTCCCCGCGAGCGGCATCTCGAGCGGTAGCAGCAACACGAACGCCGCACCCCCTTCGCGTGCCGGCTGCACCCAGATCGTGCCACCGAGCGACTCGACGGTCTGCGCCACCAACGCCAGTCCGAGTCCGGTTCCGCGTCCGGGAACCTTGGTGCTGAAGAACGGCTCGAAGATGCGTTCGACATGTTGCGGAGGTACGCCCGGCCCCGAGTCGGCGACCACGACCTGCAGGACGCGCCCACTCGGTGCCTGACGCGCCAGCCACGTCGTGGCGCGCGCGCTCGGCGCGTGCACGAAGGTCGCGCTCGTCGCGTCGTCGCGTCGCCGCGGATCGGCCACCGACAGCGCATCGGCCGCCAGTGTGCGGGCGCGCAGCACGAGCGTCCCCACACCAGCCATCGCATCGACCGCGTTCAACACGAGGTTGACGAACGCCTGCTCGAGATCGTGACGATCGGCGCGTACGCCACCAGTGTGGGGCTCCACGTCCCACGTCACGTCGACGCGACGGAGGTGCCCCTGATCGCGCACCAGCCGCACGACCTCATCGAGGATGCGATCGACGCGGACGGCATCGGGCGTCGCGCGGCGTGGGCGCGCGTAGTCGAGCAGGCCGCGCACGATGCGATCGATGCGTGCGACTTCGCGTTCCAGCGCGTCCAGCGGCTCGTGCAGCGCTGGCGCATCGCCGGCGCGCAGTCGCACCACGTGGGCATACGAAGCGATAGCCGACAGCGGATTGCCGACTTCGTGCGCGATACCGGCGGCCAGTCGCCCCGTGGTGGCCAACCGTTCGGTACGGGCGATCGTCTCGCGCGCCGAAGCGATCGCGGCGTTGGCACGCGCGCGCTCCGTGGCACGGACGCGCGCGACGATCGCCAGCACGGCGACGACGCCAAGACCGAGGAGCACCAGCACCTGAGGGATCGACACGTCGCGGAAACTGCGGACTCGCGCGCTGGCGGGCCAGCGGGGGGAATGCAAAAAGGGGCCGGGCTTTCGCCCGACCCCCTCTTGCCCCGGTCCAGATGGACCGGCGGTTACTGCATCAGCTGCAGGTCGGCTCGCCTTCCGGAGCGCCCGCGGCGACATCCGAGCCCACCGAGATCGTGCAGCTCTGCGTCGACGAGGCGTGCGAGGCCGTGCCCGTCCAGCCCGTCGCCGAGCCGGCGAAGGTGAGCGTCACGCCCGACGAACCGGCCGGAGCCGCGTAGCCAGCGTACGTGTTGTTGTCCGAGAAGTAGGCTTCAGCGGCCGAGACCATGTTCTTCAGGTCCGACTTCATGGCCGTGATGTACGCCTTCTCCTTCGTGTTCGCGAACTTCGGGATCGCGATCGCGGCGAGGATGCCGATGATGACGACGACGATCAGGAGTTCGATGAGCGTAAAGCCTTTGCGGGTCCGGGGCATTGCGGTTCTCCGTACGGTGAGGGTTCGATCACGCAGTCTCACCCGAGTGCTGCGCGACGCCGACTCATAGGGCAATGCGCGGGCCACTCGGTGTGCCGAACGCAAACACGTTGTCCTGCAATCACTTGCATCATTTGGCCGCCGGTCGCATCGCCAGAATGCGCCTCGCGTTTCGCAAGGGGCCTTGCACCGTGCAAGACCACGCCTGTTGGCCCCTGGACCGCCTGTGAAACGCGGGCGCCCGTCGTGTGACGGACGCCCGCTCGGCAGGTGAAATCCGGGGTCGCGCGCGTGGCTCAGGCCGCGTCCTCACCGTAGCGCGCCAGCTTGCGATACAGCGTCGACGGATCGATGCCGAGCACTTCCGCCGTCCGACTCTTGTTCCCGCTCTCGTTCCGCAACACCCACGCGATGTACGCGCGCTCGATGGCCTCGAGCGTGGGCGTGGTGGGGGTACGCTCGGCGACCAGCGGCTCGGCGCGGCGCTCGACGATGCGCGCCGGAAGCGACGACACATCGATCGACCCACCCGAGGACAGGATGGCGGCACGTTCGAGCGCGTTCTCGAGCTCGCGGACGTTGCCGGGCCACGCGTACGACTGCAGGGCGTCGAGGGCCGAATCGCTGAGCGTCCGCGGACTGGACTCGCCACGCTGCTGCGCCACGCGCGCGAGAAAGTGCTCGGCGAGCAAGGGAATGTCCTCGGTGCGCTGACGAAGCGGCGGCAGGTGCAGCGAGATGACGTTCAGTCGGTAATACAGATCGCCGCGGAACGTTCCCCGCTTGATCTCCTCTTCGAGGTCGCGATTGGTGGCCGCGATCACGCGCGCGTGAATGGGCATCGACTCCGTCGCACCAACCGGGATCACTTCGCGCTGCTGCAGCACGCGCAGCAGCTTGACCTGTGTCGCCGCGGTCGTCTCACCGATTTCGTCGAGAAAGAAGGTGCCGTGACTCGCAGCGGCGAAGAGACCGGTCTTGTCCTTGACCGCGCCGGTGAACGAGCCCTTCACGTGACCGAAGAGTTCGCTTTCGAGCAGCGACTCGGGCAAGGCACCGCAGTTGATGCTCATGAACGGCTGCTCGTGACGCCCGCTGAGCTCATGCAGATAGCGGGCGATGACTTCCTTGCCCGTGCCGGACTCGCCGGTGATGAGCACGGTGCTGTCGGTCGGCGCCACGACTTCAGCCAGACGCAGCGCATCCTGCCACGCTCGACTCCGACCGATCGCCGCCACACCACCGGTCCGATCACGGCGGCGCATCTCCTGCTTGAGCGCCGTGTTCTCG
>JALOPN010000175.1 GCA_025453875.1 Gemmatimonadaceae bacterium
GCGCAGCTCGGCCTACTGGCAATCGGGCGCGTGGTATCGCGGGGTGCGCGAGTTCTCGACACACGATGGGATCCCCGGACGCGTCCTCGACACGGAGTTCCCCTACCTGACGGCCGAGTACGCCAGTGACGCGTACGCCGATCCGGCCCTGTCCGCGCAGGCACTCGTGCAGCATGCGATCGCCGTCCCGATCAAGGACAATACCGGTGCGGTCATCGGCTTCTTCGAGCTGCATCGGGCCCCGGGCCGGCCGGCCTTCACGTGGAATGACGCCGCCTTTCTCGAATCGCTCGCGGACACGACCGCCATGGCCATCGAGAATGCCCGACTCGTGACCGAGCTGGCGCTGCGCAACTACGAGATCCGGCGCGAACTGCACGACGAAGCAGGACAGGCGCTGGTTGGCGTGAAGCTCGCGCTGCAGACGCTGTCGCGCGTTGTGCCCGATGGACTGCAGACCATTCGCTCACCGCTCGATGAGCTGCGCCAGCAGGTGAATCAAGCCACCGCACGGCTGCGCCAACTGGCACGTCGCCTGCGCCCGCCCGCGCTCGACCAGCACGGGTTGCCGAGCGCACTCTCGCAGTTGGTGCACGACACGGAGGAACGCGCCGGACTCGAGGTCGCACTCGACCTGCGCTGGCTCCCGGATCGTCGCTCACCCGTCCTCGAGACGGCCCTCTTTCGCATCACGCAGGAAGCACTCACGAACATTGTCGCGCACGCCAACGCGCGCCGCGTGTCGATACAACTCGGGGAATGCAGCGGCTCGATGTGGTTGCAGATCACCGACGATGGGCGTGGTTTCCAGACCGGCACGGAGACGGGTGGCCTTGGGCTGCGCGGCATCGCCGAGCGTGTGCACGTGCTCGGCGGCGACTTCCAACTGCACTCGGCGCCCGCCGAGGGAACGCGACTGTGCGTACGGCTCCCGGTGGGCTGAGTGCGCGCGCGCCGCTCGGCGAGTGGCCGCTGATGCGGGCACGTCGCCTCGTGCTGGTGGATGATCACGCCCTCGTGCGCCGTGGGCTTGCGTCGTTGCTGGCCACCGAGGGTCGCTACGAAGTGGTGGGTGAAGCCGGCAGTGGCGAGCAGGCCATCGAGATCGTGCAGGCGCTGGCACCCGACGTGGTGCTGCTCGACCTGTCGCTCCCCGGCATCGACGGACTGGAGACGTTGCGACGCCTGCGGCGCCTGCCTGGGTGTCCACGCCTGCTCATCCTGTCGATGCACGATGAAGCCCACATCGTGGCGCAGGCCCTCGCGGATGGCGCCGACGGCTATCTGCTCAAGGACTCGATGGATGACGAGCTCTTTCAGGCCATCGAAGCCGTGCTTCGCGGACAGCGTTTCGTGGCGGGTGCGATCGATCGAGGCCGCGTCGCCGAATCGCAGGTGCGACCGAGTACGCTCACGGCGCGTGAGCACGAAGTCCTGCAGCTGATTGCGCGTGGCCTCACGACCCAGGAAGTGGCCGATCGGTTGGTGATCTCGCCACACACGGCGACGCGACATCGCGCGAACCTCATGCAGAAGCTCGACGCCCACAATCAGGTCGAGCTCGTACGTGTTGCGGCGGCGCGTGGTCTCATCGTGCTCGATGGGACCGGTCGGTCCACTGACGCTACCTAGTTCTTGCTATTGTTGCGCCCCGGTCCGGGGCGCATCGTGCCGCATCCCCTCCACCCCATCCCACCACCCGCGACCGGAGTGTCGCGGCAGGAGACCTCCCTCATGGCAACGGTCCTGTGGCTGCAGGGCGGCGCGTGTTCCGGCAACACGATGTCGTTTCTCAACGCCGAAGAGCCGAGCGCGTGTGATCTCGTGACCGATTTCGGCATCGAGATCCTCTGGCATCCGTCGCTCGGGCTCGAGATGGGTGAGCCCGTCAAGCAGCTGCTGCGCGATCTGGCAAGCGGCAAGAAGCAGCTCGATCTCTTCGTGTTCGAGGGGACGGTGATTCTCGGCCCGAACAACAGCGGGCGCTTCAACATGTTCGCCGATCGTCCCATGAAGGACTGGGTGGCCGAGCTGTCGGCGCAGGCTGGCGCCGTGGTTGCGCTTGGTGATTGCGCGTGCTGGGGCGGCATCCCGGCCACGGAGCCCAATCCGGTCGACAACGTCGGCCTGCAGTATCTCAAGCGCAAGCACGGCGGGTTCCTCGGCGCCGACTTCAAGTCGAAGTGGGGACTGCCGGTGGTGAACATTCCCGGGTGCCCCGCGCACCCCGATTGGGTGACGCAGATTCTCGTGGCGATCGCCTCTGGCCGCGCCGGCGATCTCGCGCTCGATGACCTGCAGCGCCCGCAGACGTTCTTCAAGACGTTCACGCAGACCGGGTGCACGCGCGTGCAGTACTTCGAGTACAAGCAGAGCACGATGGAGTTCGGTCAGGGCACGCGTCAGGGCTGCCTGTTCTACGAGCTCGGCTGCCGTGGTCCCATGACGCACTCGCCGTGCAATCGCATTCTGTGGAACCGCCAGTCGTCGAAGACGCGCGCCGGCATGCCGTGCACGGGCTGCACCGAACCGGAGTTCCCGTTCCACGATCTCAAGCCCGGCACGGTGTTCAAGACGCAGAAGGTGAGCGGCACGATCCCGAAGGAAGTGCCGACCGGTACGGACCACGTGTCGTACATGGCCCACGCGGCCGCTGCGCGCATCGCCGCGCCGAAGTGGACCAAGGAAGACATGTTCGTCGTCTGAGCCGCGGCTCCTTCACTCCCCGATCCCACCACTCACTCCCATGGCCACCGCGACCCAGCCCATGCCCTCCGACCTGCGGATCAGTCCGCTTGGTCGTGTCGAGGGCGACCTCGACCTGCGTGTCACCCTTCGCGACGGTGTTGTCACCGACGCCTGGACCGAAGCGAGCATGTTTCGTGGCTTCGAGATCATCCTGCGCGGCAAGGATCCGCAGGCCGGTCTCATCGTCACGCCCCGCATCTGCGGCATCTGTGGCGGTTCCCACCTGTACAAGTCGGCCTACGCGCTCGACACGGCGTGGAAGACGCACATGCCGCACAACGCCACGCTGATTCGCAACATCGCGCAGGCGTGCGAGACGCTGCTGTCCATTCCCCGCTGGTTCTACGCGCTGTTCGCGATCGATCTCTGCAACAAGAAGTACGCGAACCTGCCCGAGTACGACGAAGTGGTGCGTCGCTTCGCGCCGTTCGTGGGCACGAGCTTCGAACCCGGCGTCACGCTGTCCGCCAAGCCGGTGGAGGTGTACGCGATGTTCGGCGGCCAGTGGCCGCACTCGAGCTTCATGATTCCGGGCGGCGTGATGTGCGCGCCGAGCCTGTCGGACGTGACGCGCTCGATCGCCATTCTCGACATGTGGCGGCGCGAGTGGCTGGAGAAGCAGTGGCTGGGCTGCTCCGTCGAGCGCTGGATGGAGATCAAGAGCTGGAACGACATGCTCGCGTGGGCCGAAGAGAACGAGTCGCAGCACAACTCCGACTGCGGCCTGTTCATTCGGTTTGCGCAGCGCGCCGGGCTGGACAAGTTCGGTCAGGGCGTGGGCGCCTTCCTCGCGACGGGCACCTTCTTCGATCCCGCGCTCTACGAACACCCCACGGTGGACGGCCGCAACGACGCGCTGATCACGCGCTCGGGCATCTACGACGGCAAGGAGTTCCACAACTTCGATCACCTGAACGTGCGCGAGGACACGGCGCATTCGTTCTACAAGGGTGACAAGTCGCTGCACCCGTGGCAGGGCGAAACCGATCCGATCGACCCGCTGGAAGGCCACAAGCAGGGCAAGTACTCGTGGTCGAAGTCGCCGCGCTACGACGTGCCGGGCAAGGGGGCGATCCCCATGGAAGTCGGCCCACTCGCGCGTCAGGTCATTGCCGGTCGCGGCGGCGCCGCCGGCCATCAGGATCATGACCCGTTCATCCTCGACACCATCAACACGGTGGGTCCGAGCGTGCTGGTGCGCGTGATGGCGCGCATGCACGAGGCACCGAAGTACTACACCATGGTGCGGAAGTGGCTCGATCAGATCGACCTGCACGACCGTTTCTACAACAAGCCGGTGGAGCTCGAGAGTGGACGCGGCTTCGGCGCCACCGAGGCGGCGCGCGGTTCACTCGCCGACTGGATCGTGCTCTCCGATGGCAAGATCGAGAACTACCAGGTGGTCACGCCCACGGCGTGGAACATCGGCCCGCGTGATCGCCTGGGACGCCACGGCCCCATGGAGCAGTCGTTCATCGGTGCCGAAGTGCACGACCCGACGGACCCGGTCGAGATGGGACACGTCGCCCGCTCGTTCGATTCGTGCCTCGTGTGCACGGTGCACGCGTATGACGAGAAGAGCGGCAAGGAACTGTCGCGCTTCCGCATCGGCGAAATGGGATGACGGACGCGGTACACACGCTCGTGGTCGGCTGCGGCAATCTCCTGCGAGGTGATGACGCCGTCGGCCCGATTCTCGTGCGGCACCTCTGGGAACAGGGGCTGCCGCACGGCGTGCGTTGTGCCGATGGTGGCACGGGCGGCATGGACGTCGGCTTTCAGATGCGCGGCGTGCCGCACGTCATCATCGTGGACGCGTGCACCAGCGGTTCCGAACCCGGCGCCATCTTCCGCCTCGATGGCACCGACGTGGAGCACCTGCCACCGCTCGCCGGCATCAATCTGCACGCCTTTCGCTGGGATCACGCGCTCGCCTTCGCGCGCTGGGCGCTCAAGGACGAGTATCCGGCGCGCGTGGATGTGTGGCTCATCGAGGCCGAACAGTTTGCGCCTGGCGCACCGCTCACGCCGTCCGTCGAACGCGCGATGCACGCCGTGATCGCACGGCTTCGCGACGAGTTCGCGAACCATGACGT
>JALOPN010000176.1 GCA_025453875.1 Gemmatimonadaceae bacterium
GGTTCGACGCGACTCCAGCACGCGCCAAGCACCTGGCGACGGCGTGCGCTCAGCTCCGGATCACCGGGTAGGTCGCGCAGGAAGGCGTTGTCGAAGGTGACGGGCATGGTGCGTGCGTTCAGCGAAACGGGAAAACGGGAAATCGGCGCGGGCGTGTGACAACCGCGCTCACGACAGCGTGAGTTCGCGGCGCGCGAGTGCGGCGGGCGCACGCGACCGTGCGCTGGCCCGCGCGAGGACGAGCAACGTCAACACGTACGGCAACGCGAGAAACAACTGGTACGGCACACCCGTCCAGCCAAGCGACTGGAAGAGATACTGCAACGCGCTGGCGCCACCGAAGAGCAGGGCCGCGGCGGCCACCCCACGCGGCGACCAGCGGCCGAGCACGACGATGGCGATGGCAATGAATCCCTTGCCGGCACTCATCCCTTCCACGAAGGTGCCCGACTGCGCGAGCACGAGCGTGGCACCGGCGAGTCCCGCCAGCGTGCCGCCCGCAACCGTGGCCAGCAGTTGCACACGACGCGGCGAGACGCCGGCCGCGAGCGCCGCGTCGGGACTCTCGCCCGTGGCGCGCAGCGCGAGCCCCGCGTGTGTGCGCGCGAACCACCACGCGAGCCACGGGACGAACAGGTACAACGCGTACGTGATGAGCGGCTGTGCGAAGAGCGCGCGGCCTATCACCGGCAGCGCACTCAACCCCGGGATCGCCCAGGCATCGAGCGTGGGCAGCGTGAGCCCCACGCCCGTGGCACCGTACACCGTCTTGTAGAGCAGCCCCGTGAGGCCGAGCGAGAAGAGCGTGATCGCGGTGCCGGTGATGATCTGATCGGCGCGCCACCACACGGTGAACAACGCGAACAGCAACGCGATCACGGCCCCGGCCGCGGCACCGATCACGAAGCCGGCGGTGAGGCCGAGCGCCCCGCCAGCCGTCGCGGCCACGGTGCCGGCGGCAACGGTGGCCCCGAACGCGCCGCAGATGATCGCGCCCTCGAGTCCGATGTTGATGACGCCGCTGCGTTCGGTGAGACATTCGCCGAGCGCCGCGAGCGCGAGCGGTGTGGCGGTGCGCACGGTGGCGGCGAGGAAATCGTCGAGCGGGGTGATCATGCGCGGGCGCTCCGTGCGGCGGTGAGCCGGTCACCGGCAATGACGAGCAGGATGAGCAGTGCCTCGACGACGTTCACGAGCGCAATGGGTACGGCCGCGTCGCGCTGCATGGCGTTACCGCCCGCCTGCAGCGCGCCGAACAGCGCGGCCGTTCCGAGCACTCCAAGCGGATGCAAGCGGGCGAGCAGCGCGACCGCGATGGCCGTGTATCCGTACCCCGGACTCAGATTCTCGTACAGCGCAAACGTGACGCCGGTGAGCTCGACGGCGCCGGCGAGCCCCGCCAGGGCACCGCTCGCGAGAAACGCCAGCACACTCACGCGCGCGACATTGATGCGTCCGATGGTTGCCGACGCGTGCGGATTCTGTCCCACGGCGCGCAGGCGAAAACCGCTCGCCGTGCTGCGCTGCCACCACCACAGTCCGATCGCCAGCAGGACCGCGAGCACGAGCCCCACGTGCAGCCGCGTGCCCGTCCACAGGAGCGGCAGCTGCACCGCCTTGGGAAGCGACGCGCTCTGCGGATAGATGCCCGTGGGTTCCTGCAACGGACCGCGCACGAGCCACCCCACCGTGTAGAGTGCGACGAAGTTGAGCATGATCGTGCTGATGACTTCGAGCACACCGAAGCGTTGGCGCAGCAGGGCGGCCACACCGGCCCATGCCGCGCCGGCTGCCACGCCCGTCAACAGGGCGAGCGGGAGCGCGAGTGCACCGAGCGATGCCCCCACCGTGCCGAGCACCGCCGCGCTCGCTGCCGCGCCCATGAGCAGCTGTCCTTCGGCGCCGATGTTGAGCAGCCCCGCACGAAAGGCGAGGGCCACGCACAGGCCGGTGAGGGCGAGCGGAATCGCACGCACAAGCGTGGCCGAGGTGAATGCGTACCAGGAGCCCACCGCGCCACGCACCAGAGCCCGCAGCGCCACCGACGGATCGTGTCCCGTCACCAGCAGCAGGAGCACCAGCGCGAACACGGTCCCGCCCACGAGGAGCGCGAGGCGCTGCACGGCGCCCACCCAGGAGGCCTGATGCGTCGCGCTCACGCGGATGCTCCGGGGGAGGGCGTGCGTGTGGCGAACGTGACACGCTCCGTGTTCGCGATCGATGCGTCAGACACGACACCGAGCATCGCGCGCCCCACGGTGTCACGCTCCCGTGCGACCTCGTGCACGACGCCGTCATGCAACGCGAGGACCCGATCGGCGACTGCGAGCACTTCGTCGAGGTCGCTGCTGTACACCAGCACCGCGAGCCCCGCGTCGCGCGCGGCGCGCAGCGCGTCGTGCACGGCTGCGGTGGCGCGGAAGTCGAGGCCACGCGTGGGGTTCTCCACGATCAACGCGCTCGGCGCGTCATCGAGCGCGCGCGCGAGCACGAACTTCTGCTGATTGCCACCCGAGAGCGTGCGCGCGATGGCGGTCGCGCCGGCTGCACGCACGTCGCGCGCGGAGAGGAGCGCGGTCGTACGCTCGGCCAACGTTCGCCACGGCAACTGGCCGGACCGACGGCCGGCGTCGCGCAGCGCCAGATTCTCGGTGAGCGACGCGTCGAGCAGTAGCGCGTCACGATGGCGGTCTTCGGGGACAAAGGCCACGTCGGTTGGTGACTGGAGCCGTCCCGCAGCCACCGGCAACAGGCCCGCCATGGCGCGCAGGAGCGCGTGTTGCCCCGACCCTTCCACGGCCGCAAGGCCCACGATCTCGCCAGCGTGCACGGTGAAGCTCGCATCGCGGACGCGCGTGATGCCCTCGGTATCCCGGATCACCACCTGATGCGCGTGCAGCACGTCGCGGCCTTCACGTGCCTGGTCGGCAGCCGGCGCGCGGGGCGTGTGTGCCTCGCGCACCTCCGCATCTACCCGCGATGAGCGCTCACCGGGGCCGAGCATCGCGTCGGCGAGTGACGCCTCGGTGAACTGCGCGACCGGTCCGTGCGCGACACGGACGCCGCGTCGCAACACCGTGATGTCATCGGCCACCGCGAGCGCGTCGCGCAGCTTGTGCGTGATGAGCACGACCGCGTGCGACGGGTCGCTGTCGGCGAACGCGCGCACCCAGCGCAGAAGCGCCTGCGCTTCGTCGGGGGCCAACACAGCGGTGGGTTCGTCGAGAATGAGAACGCGCACGTCTCGCGCGAGCGCCTTCACGATTTCACACCGTTGTTGCGCACTCACGGGCAGGTCGCCCACGCGCGCCGCCGGATCGAGCACGAGGCCTGTGCGGTCGCCGATCGCGCGCACGGTCGAGGCCACCTTCGCCGCGTCGTATCGGCCAGCGGCGCCCAGGGCGACGTTCTCGGCAACGGTCATGGCCGCGACGAGCGAGAAATGCTGGTGCACCATGCCGAGGCCACGCGCCATGGCGTCGCGTGGGGTAAACGGCGGTGTGCACGGCACACCGGCGAGGGAGATGCTGCCGCCATCGGGCGCCAGCAAGCCGAACGCGACGCGCATGAGCGTGGACTTCCCCGCCCCGTTTTCGCCGAGCAACGCGTGCACTGTGCCGGCGCGCACGTCGAGCGACACGTCGTCGAGCGCGACGACATCACCGAATCGCTTCGTCACGCCGCGCAGCGCGAGCGCCGCCGGACGCTCGGCCGGTGCGGAAAGCGCCGCCATGCGCGCGATCAGAGCCCCGTGGGGCGCAGCACGAAGGCGTGCGGCACGCCGAACTGCGTGTGCAGCCACGCGCCGAGTGCCTGCACGCCCAGTGTTTCCGTGGCGTAATGGCCGGCGTACAGAATGCAGAGATCGTGTTCGATCGCGTCGACGGCGGTATGGTGCGGCCCTTCGCCCACGATGAGCGTATCGACGCCAAGCGTGTAGGCTTCGCGCAGCGTGTCGCTGTTCGCACCGCCGCCCGTGCAGAGCGCCCAGCGGCGTGTGCGTCGGCCCATCGGCGGGAGTGACGTGACGACCTGTCCGCCGTAGGGCGTGACGAACGCGCGCGTGCGCGCGACGAGTTCATCGGTGGCCACATCGCTCTCGCCGCGCACGCCGATGGCGAATCCCTTGTGCATCGCGAAGCCGTCGGATGGCGTCAGGCCGAGCGCGTGTGCGAGTTGCACGTTGTTGCCGAGCGTGGGGTGCGCGTCGAGCGGAAGATGGGTGCTGTAGAGCGCGATGTCGTGATCGAAGAGCAGACGCAGGCGGTCGTACGTGACACCACGAATGGGTTGCACTCCACTCCAGAAGAGACCGTGGTGCACGATGAGGAGATCTGCACCGATGCCGGCCGCATCGCGAATCGTGTCGCGTGAGGCATCGACGGCGGTGGCCACGCGCGAGACGCCACGACGATTGGCGACCTGCAGCCCGTTGAGGGCGCCACTGTAGTCGGGGATGTCGATGGTGCGCAGCTCGGTATCGAGCGCGCGCACGACATCATCGAGGGCGATGGGGGCGGGTGTCGTCATGACGGGGTGCGGCGCGGGCGCCTGTTCACTTCCGGTCGGCCGGCTTGAGGATGTCGTCCATGTCGTGGAAACGGGAGCCCGTGAAGTCGGGACGCTGCGCCTCGCGGGCGACGTAGAGCAGCGCCTTGGGCAGATCGATGAACACCGAGCCGATGATGTGATCGGGGGCGAGATCGTTCTGGTTGGCGTTGGCGCCGAAGGCGAGCACGTTCTTCTCGCGCGCCGCGGCGAAGATGCCGAGGCCAGCGGCGTCGGCGTTCTGGAAGAGGATGTCGGCGCCGCGCGCGACCTGGGCGAGCGCCTGCTCCTTGCCGGCGGCGACGTCATCCCACGTGCCGAGGTACGCCGTGAGGACGGTGATGTCGGGACGCACGAGCTTTGCGCCGCGCTCGAAGGCGATGAAGGACGCGCGCACGGGCGGCAGCTCGGTGCCACCGATTGCGCCGACCACACCCGTCTTGGAGAGATGCGCGGCAATCATCCCCGCCTGAAACGACGCCTCCTCGAAGGCGAAGTTCATGCCCGCGAGATTGGGGCCCGTCGCGTTGCCGCTGGTGCAGGCGAAGATGGTGTTGGGGTATTCGGGGGCGACGCGGGCTGCGGCATCCTGGAACTCGAACCCATGTCCGACCACGAGGCGATAGCCCTGCGCGCCATACTGGCGGAAGTTCTCTTCGAACTCGGCGGGCGTCTTCGTCTGGATGTGGCTGATCTCGGCACCCATCGAGTCGCGAATGGCGAGCAGACCGGCGTAGGCACCGGCGTTCCAGGCCTGATCAGCGCCAGGGCGGCGACGGTGAGCTTGGAGCGACGCGCGCCCACGCGAGCCGGGCGCTCGGGCGTCCTGGCGGCGGCCTGAGCAAAACGAGAAGAACGCTCGGAAATGCGTCGAAACAGAGTCATATGGCGCCTTTCAGGCTTGATGAAGGCGCGATAATGCGCCGACAGCGTATCAGTCCAGCGGGATGCCCATCAGCTCGAGCAGCCGCTCGAGATC
>JALOPN010000021.1 GCA_025453875.1 Gemmatimonadaceae bacterium
AGCGCCACCGACGGCGAGGGCGCCGGCAGCGGAAAGGCGAGCGAAGTCGAAGTATCGGGCAGCGTCACGGGCGTGGGCGGCTGAGGAGCCGGCGTCGGAACGGCCGAGGCCGAAGGGCCAAGTCTCGGTATCATACTGGTTTTGGCCTCATGCGCCAGACCCCGGCAGCGGCCCTTAACGAATCCGGCGCCCTGCCGTCTCACGACATTGCGCCCCCACAAGGGCGCCACGAGCGCGGGTTCGCGCGCGCGCAACATCATACTCTCTGTCGAGGGTCCGGGTGCCATGACGTGGTTCACGAAGATCGCCGCCGCTGCAGTGCTGACGCTCACGCTGAGCGTCGCCGCCGAAGCGCAGGGTGGCGGCATGGGTGGTGGAGGGCGCGGTGGAAACGCGCAGGAAATGCAGCAGCGCCAGCGCGAGATGATGTTCAAGGACATCACGCTCTCCGAAGCGCAGACGAAGGCGATCGACTCGATCCAGACCGCGACGCGCGAGAAGCAGCGCGAAATGATGCAGGCGGCCATGGGTGGTGGCGGCGACCGGCAGGCGATGATGGCGCAGCGGCAGGAGATGATCGCCGCCGAGCGCACCGCCATCAAGGCGTTGCTCACCAAGGAGCAGGCGGAGCAGTTCGACAAGAACATCGCGGCCATGCCGGCCGGCGGTGGACGTCGGCCGCCGCCAGTGCGCTGAGCGCGCTACCGTACCAGGTTGGACACACGGCGGGCTCCGGGATTCCGGGGCCCGCCTTGTTTGTGGGATCCGACGCACATGAGATTGCGGGATGATCAGGTTCCCCTCGTCCGGTTCGGCAGCCGACGACACCGCCAGCACGCCGCGCCCGGTGGGTCCGCCCGGTGACGCGGCGCGGCCGGCCCCGCCGCGCTGCCCGCGCTGTGGGGCGCGCATGGGACACCTCGCGGCCGATGACGCGGCGGACGCACTGGTCTACTGTGGCTGTTGTGGCGTCGTGCGCTCGGCGCTGGAGCGCTGATGCGCGGCGAGTTCGTCGATCTCGACGGGCAGCGGCTCTACTGCTTTGCGGCGGGGACGCGCGGCGCCGGCGCGCCGATCGTGCTCGTGCACGGGGCCTTCACCAGTTCCCATCTGTGGCGCGAGGTCATCCCGCGCCTGCCCGACGGGCATCGCGTCCTCGTGCTCGATCTGCTCGGGCATGGCCGCAGCGACCTGCCAGCCGATGCGGCGTACGACGTCGCCGCGCACGGCGCGCGACTGCGCACGCTGCTGGACGTGCTTGGGGTCGAGCCCGCCTGCCTCGTGGGACACGGACTTGGCGCGGCGATCGTGTGCGACGTCGCGCAGCGCGCGCCCGAGCGCGTCCGGCACCTCGTGCTGGCCAACCCTTGCCTCGTCGCATCGGCCTCCGAACCGGCGAGCGCTCCCAGGGCCCTGCGACGACTCGCCCGTCTGACCCCCATCTTCCGCCGACTGCCGCCCGCGTGGCTCGCATCGACACTGCACACCACGCTGCTGCGGGGATATCGACAGCGTGGCGCGGGGAGTCACGTGCTCGATGTGTATCTCAAGCCGTATCGCTCCCTCGCCGGACACGTCCGACGCGCATTCCCGCCGCGTGGCTCTTCGGCGACGCCGAGCCGCGCGCCACGCGAGGTGCCGCGTCAGCTCACACCGCCGATGCAGGTCGCACGACGATCACCGTCGTGCCCGGCGTCGCATCGGCGATTCCGGAAGAATCGCCCGACCGCGTCGCGCACGCCGTGACGTCGCTCCTGTCCCCTGCCCCCTGATCGCGCCATGCTGCCAACCCGCATCGATGCCTTTCGCACCATGCTCACGCGCCAACCCGATCACGCCCACGCGCGCTTCGGACTCGCGACCGAACTCGCCAAGGCCGGCGCGCACGAGGAAGCTGTCGAGCATTTCGCGCGCTACCTCGACGGCTTCGATGACGAGGGCAACGGATGGATGCGCTACGCGGAGTCGCTGCACGCGCTCGGTCGCGATGACGAGGCAAAGGCCGCGATCGGACGTGGCATCGACGCCGCCGAACGGCACGGGCACGCGGGACTGGTGGCGGATCTCGAGGCGATGCGCGACCTGCTCGACTGACGTCACGCCACGCGCGAGGTGACGCCACGCGCGACGACGCGCTCCCGCTAGAGTCGGCGCAACTCGCTGGCGACATCGAGCGCCCGATCGATGTCGACGGATACCGCGCGCGCTTCCTGCGTTGCCATGGAGACGTCGTTGACGGTCGCACCCACACCGAGCGCGCGCAGTTTGACGACATCGAACCGGAGCGAGCGCAGCGCGAGGGATGCACGCTCCAGCCGATCCTGCATCGTCGCTTCGCGCTCCGCCAACTCGGTCATCGACGCGCGCTGACGCCGCAGCAGCGACAGGCGGCGCTCGGCCTCCGGTACGCCGGCGCGTTCGGCCGTCTCCGCAGCGGCGATCCGCTCGTCGAGCGCCTGCACGGCGTCGGGCGCGACGGCGCCGTCGAGTCGCGCGAGCGACGTCGCCAGCGCTGTGATGCGTTCGAGCAACGCTTCGGCCGTTGCGATCACGTCCGGCACGAGCTGTCGATCCATGGGATTGAGTGCGTCCCACGTTTCCCGAATGGTGAAGCGATCATCGAACGCTTCACGCAGGACGCGACCGGCCGGTGTGGCCAGCACATCGCTGTCGGCGACCGCAGCCACTTCGTCGCGCAGGCGTTCGGCGCGCGATCGTGTATCGAGCGCCTGCACCGTCGACTCCCACGCGTCGCCGTACGCGTCACGCACGCCGATCCCGAGCCGCCGCAGTTGCCAGGTGCGACGTGCGAGGAGGATGGCGTTGACCGAGGCGAGCGCGCCGGCGGCGAGCATGGGGGCGACCATGATTTCTTCGTCGATGCTCACGCCCACGATGAGCGACGCCAGACTGACGGCGGCCGGACCAAGCGTCCACGTGAGCCGCCGCTTCCACGATTGCACGAGCGCACGCGCGGTGGCCACACGCTCGGGGCCACTGAGGTGCGCCAGCGCGCCGCGCGTCGTCGTGCGCGTCGACGCGGTGGCGTCGGTCGCACGTGGTTGCGCCGCGATACGCTCGCGCCACCGTTCCCCGATCGCGTCGCGCGCGCTGACGCCCACATCGCGCAGACGGAACCACTGGCGGAGCGTACGAAGCGCACTGATGGTGCCCACCACCGCGCCGCCGATCATCGGCGCAGCAAAGACGCCCGAGTCGGTGATGGCGATCGCGAACACGCCCCGATGTGGCGCGCGCGCTCCATGCGATCGGGCGTCGCCTCGGACGACGCGTTGCCGTCCGCGCGTGGCAGCTCGACGGCGCGCGGCGCGACGCGTTCCACCTGGCCGGCCGCCGCCTCGCGCCCTCGACGCAGCTGATCACTCGCGGCCGCGAGCGAGGCGTTCATGCGTTCGAGCGCATCGACCACCGGCGCGTTGGCACGCGGCGCCTCGGCGACGGGCATCGCTGGTGCAACGCGCACCACCGCGCGTGCCGGCAGCGCGACGCCCACACCGGCCTCCTCACCAACCGCGCGCATCGCCGCGGCAAACGCCGCCGCATCGGGCCATCGCTGCGCCGGATCGCGAGCGATCGCGCGCATGATGCCGTCGATCATGCCGAAGGGCAGATCGGCGCGGTAGTTGGCCAGCGGAAACGGCGTCCCGTGGACGTGCTGCAGCAGCATGCCGGCGCTCGTCTCGGCATCGAACGGCAGGCGTCCCGCGAGCATGAGATAGCCCACGAGGCCCAGCGCGTACACGTCGCTGCGGCCATCGACGTCACGCTGTCCCATCGCCTGTTCGGGGCTCATGAACGCCGGCGTTCCCACGGCGATCCCCGTCTGCGTGAGGCGCGCGCCGGCTTCCGCCGCGCGTGCGATGCCGAAATCGGTGACGACGGCGCGCCCGGTGAGGTGTTCGAGCAGGATGTTGTCGGGCTTGATGTCGCGATGCACGACGCCCAGCCGATGCGCGTAGGCGAGGGCGTCGGATACCTGCGCGAGCACATCGCGCACGAAGGCAAGGGGTGGACGCGTTTCTCGCGCGAGTCGCGTGGCCAGACTCTCGCCGCTCACCAGCGCCATCACGAAGAAGACGAGTCCATCCGCTTCGTCGACTTCGTAGATCGGTACGATGCACGGATGATTCAATCGCGCCGCCGTCTGCGCTTCGCGCACGAAGCGCTCGCGCACGTCCACGCGGTAGGCGAGCTCCGGCGGCAACACCTTGATGGCGACGTCGCGGTTGAGTCGGCGATCACGCGCCGCGTACACCACCGCCATGCCTCCGCGTCCGATCTCGCGCAGGCCGTCGTAACGCTCGGCGACGGCCACGCGCACGCGCGCGAGCAGCAACTCGCCGTGCTCGTCGCCGCGTGGCCGCACGCTCACGGGGTCGGACACGGGCGTCGCCGTCACGACGTCAGGCGCCCACGGCGCGCGCGCCGACGAGCTCGCGCACTTCCTGCGCGGCTTCGACCGCACGATCCACGTCGCGCGCCACCTGCATCGCGGCCGCGGCCACCTGCGTCACGCTCTGCACGCTGCTCCCGCCGGTGCGCAGACGCACGAGATCGAGCCGAATGTTCTCGAGAGCAAGCGTGCACGCCTCGATCTTTTCGCGATGCGTGGCGTGCCGCGTCACGATCTCCTGCGCTGCGCGGCGTTCGCGACGCAGCGTTGCCAACCGACGCACACGCGCCTCGGACGCGGGATCCATCGGATTCGCCGCCGCTTCGAGCTGCGCAATCTCGGCGTCCAGCGTGGCCAGCGGGCGCGCCGCGAGCAGTTCGTCGGCGGCGGCGAGTGCACCGGCCAGCTGCTCGACCTTGTCGACCAGCGCGGCCGACGTGTTCGCCACATCGGGAATGCGGGCGCGCTCGTCCGCCGGCAGCGTCCCGAGCAGGCGCGTGATTTCATCACGCGCGGCACGGGCCGATTCGACCACGGGGCGATGCGCACCGAAGTCACGACGCGTCGCGTGCGTCGCGTTGGGTGACACCGCCGCCGGCACGGGCGAACGCGTGGAGATCGAGCTCAGCAATCCGGTGCCGGTGCGCCCCTCGGCACGCAGCTGCTCGCGCTTCTTGCTCGAGAACGTCGCTTCGATGGAGTCGCCCATGTCCGACAGCACGTCGCCGAACATGCGGTCCTTGGGCTGCCGCAAGACATCGCGCCAGTCGAAGCCGTCCGACCACAGCTTCGCGTACTGGTACGCGAGGATCACCGACCAGATGGCGGTGATCGGCATGAAGTTTTCGCGTGCGAAGACCCCGATCACCAACAGGACGCCGTTCACGAACAGGAACGGCGCGAGCTTGCGCCGGAAGCGCGCGACGGACGGCGCTTCCCAGCGCGCGACTTCTTCGGCGGTGGGCTGGTACTGTGAGGCCGCGAGCGCACGCGCGGCGCGCGCCGCTTCGGCCGCCTGTCGCTGCTTGGCCTCGTACTGCCCGAGCATCTCGACCCGGACGTTCATGGGATTCGCGGGCGCCTCGGCGACCGGCGGCAGTCCGAACCCCGACTGCGCCCAGCTGGGCGGCTGCTCGGCGCGCGGACCGATTGTGTTCGAAACACCCGCCGCATCACCCAGCGCCGGCGCTCCACGCGTTTGAGCCGTTCCCCGCGCCGACAGCGCAGCAGCCGGCACGATCCCCGACCGCAACGCCGATGCAAACTCGTTGGCGCCCTGGAAGCGATGATCCGGGTCCTTCTCCAGCAGGCGCATCACCATGGCCGCCAACATGGGCGGCACATCGGGGCGCCGCCGTTCGACCGGCACGGGCGCCTCGGAGAGATGCTTCACGAGCAGCGCCGGCGTGGTGAGTCCCGTGAAGGGCGGCTCGCCCGCGAGCATCTGGTACGCCACCACACCCAACGAGTAGAGGTCGCTGCGCCCGTCGACGTCACGGTCGCCGGACGCCTGCTCGGGCGACATGTAGGCGGGTGTGCCGATCGCGAGTCCCGTCGCCGTGAGGCGCGCGCCATCGCCGCCTTCGGCCGCGCGCGCGATCCCGAAGTCGGTGACCATCGCGCGGCCGTCGACCGCGTCGATGAGAATGTTGTCCGGCTTGATGTCGCGATGAATCACACCGCGCGCGTGCGCATAGGCGAGCGCGTCGGCGACTTCGGTCAGCCACCGCCGCACATCTTCGGGCGGAAGCGGCCCACGATTGCGCACCTGCGTGGCCAGATTGTCACCGTCCACGCACGCCATCACGAAGAACACCAGGTTGTCCACCTCATCGACCGAGTAGATCGGCACGATGTTCGGGTGGCTCAGCTGGGCCGCCATCTCCGCCTCGCGCTGGAAGCGCTGGCGAATGTCGCGCCGGAACGACAGCTCCGGCGGCAGCAGCTTGATCGCGACGGGCCGCTTCAGGCGCTTGTCAATGGCGCGGTAGACCACGCCCATGCCTCCACGCCCGATCTCGCGTTCCACGTCGTACGTGGCCGCGAGGGTGCGTTGAACATGGTCGCGAAGCTCGGCGTCGTTCGCCGCGGCGGAATCGGACACGCGTGGGGGAGTGTGGTGATCGAACGGCGATCCGGCGGACCGTTCAAGTGTAGCACGAGGGGTGGCCGTCGGGACAGCCGACGGGCGGTCGTCCCGCCGCCACGGCAGCCGACCTGCCGTTACTACGGCACCAGAGGGACGAAAAGTTGCACCGACTGCCACGCTGGCCGAATCGACCCGGTGCGGATCCTGCGCATCGGAGGCACATTGAGATTCGCCCCCCTTGTTATCGAGGACCAGAGAGCCATGGCTGAACGCCAAACCCTTCCGGTGCTGCCCCTGCGCGGCACGGTGATGTTCCCGGGAATCACCGCCCCCATCGCGGCGGGCCGTCCCGGCACCCTGCGCGCCATCGAGGCCGCCCTGAAGGGTGATCGCGTCGTCTTTGCGGTCGCCCAGCGCGACAATACCGAGGAGCCCTCCTCCGACATCCTGTACAACATGGGTGTCGTGGCGCGCATCGGGCAGATTCAGCGCGGCCTCGGCGGCGTGCAGCTGCTCCTCCAGGGCGAGCAGCGCGCCACCGCCCTGCAGTACAGCGAAACCGATGGCCATCTCAGCGCGGTCGTTGTCGCGGCCGACGAGATGATGCCCATCGAACCCAAGGACGCGGCCTTCGAGGCGCTCCACAAGGAGACGCGCGAGCGGGCGGCCGAACTCGGCGAAAAGCGCGGACTGCCCGAGGAAGTGCTGCATCAGGTGCTCGACTCCGTGTCGGAGCCCGGCCGCTTCGCCGACCTCGTCGCCGGCTACATCGAACTCACCGTGCCCGAGAAGCAGGGGTTGCTCGAGACGCTCTCGGTGGAAGAGCGGCTGCGGCGCGTCCTCGTGCACGTGCAGCGCCAGATCGGCCTGCTCGAAGCGCAGGAGGACATCAAGTCGCAGGTGCAGGAAGAGCTCGGGGAACGCCAGCGCGAGATGTTCCTGCGTGAGCAGCTGAAGGCCATCCAGAAGGAGCTCGGCGACGACGATCAGTCGAAGGAGATCGAGGAGCTGCGCACGAAGCTGAACGCGCTGCCGCTGCCGAAGGAGGCGCGCGCCGAAGTGGAGCGTGAGCTGGGACGCCTCGAGCGGACCGGACGCGAGTCGATGGAAGCGCAGGTCATTCGCACCTATCTCGAGTGGATCGCCGAGTTGCCGTGGGGCAATCGCTCGGACGATCGCCTCGATCTGACGGGCGCGCAGCAGGTGCTCGACGAGGACCACTACGGGCTGTCCGACGTGAAGGATCGGGTGCTCGAGTTCCTCGCCGTGCGCCAGCTCCGCGCGCAGCAGCTGGCCGAAGAGGTCACCACGACGGGTGAGTTCCCGGCGTCCAGACTGCGCGATGACGAGCACGGCAGTCGGACGCACGATGATCACAAGATCACCGACGCCCGCGAGGCGAAGGCGCGCGCGATGGCGAAGGGGCCGATCCTGCTCTTCACCGGTCCGCCGGGCGTGGGCAAGACGTCCATCGCCAAGTCGATCGCGCGCGCGCTCGGTCGCGAATACGTGCGCGTCGCGCTCGGTGGCGCGCGTGACGAAGCCGACATTCGCGGACACCGGCGCACGTACGTGGGGGCGATGCCCGGTCGCATCGTGCAGGGCATGAAGCAGGCCGGCACGAAGAATCCGGTGTTCCTGCTCGACGAAATCGACAAGCTCGGTTCGTCCTTTCAGGGCGACCCGTCGAGCGCGCTGCTCGAAGTGCTCGATCCGGCGCAGAACGATTCGTTCACCGACCACTACCTCGGCATCCCGTTCGATCTGAGCGAAGTCCTGTTCATCGCCACGAGCAACTTCGTGCAGAACATTCCGGGGCCGCTGCTCGACCGCATGGAAGTGGTCGATTTCAGCGGCTACACGGAGCGTGAGAAGCTCGAGATCGCGAAGAAGTACCTCATTCCGCGGCAGCTCGAGGAATCGGGGTTGTCCGGTCGCAATCTCGTGTTCGATGACCAGGCGATCATGAAGGTGATCAGCGAGTACACGCGCGAATCGGGCGTGCGTCAGCTCGAGCGGCAGCTTGGCGCGGTGGCGCGCAAGGTCGCGCGTCGCGTCGCGACCGGCGACTCGGCAGTGCTCGCCGACAGCCGCGTCGACGCGGCCGAAGTGCGTGACCTGCTCGGCCGACCCAAGGTGCACCCGGAGCGCGCGGCCGAACACGACGAAGTGGGCATCTCCACGGGCATGTACTACACGCCCATGGGCGGCGACATCATGTTCGTCGAAGCGTCGATTCGTCGCGGCGCGTCGGCGCGTGCTCGCACGGATGACGAGAGCGAGCAGCTGCGTGTGGGGCCGATCTCACTCATTCTTACCGGCCAACTCGGTGACGTGATGAAGGAGAGCGCACGCGCCGCGCTCACGTACGCCACGAATAACGCGGAGCTGCTCGGCATCCCGGCCGAGCGCCTCGCGACGGCGACGGAAGCGCACATCCATGTCCCGGCCGGTGCCATTCCGAAGGACGGCCCCAGCGCGGGCATCGCGATTGCCACCGCGCTCGTGTCGGAGATGTCGAATCGCAAGGTGCGGCGCGATGTCGCGATGACCGGCGAGATCACGTTGCGTGGTCGCGTGCTCCCGATCGGCGGCATCAAGGAGAAGGTGCTCGGCGCACACCGCGCCGGCATCACCACGATCATCCTGCCCAGGGCCAACTTCGACGACCTCGAGGATGTGCCGCAGGAAGTGCGCGAGCGACTCACGTTCCACGCGGTGGAGACACTGCGCGAAGTGCTCGCGATCGCGCTCGTGGGGAGTGAGTCCTCGATTGACGCCGACGAGCCCATGCTCGTGGGTGTCTGAACGACATCATCCCGTTCGGGGCCGTCAGGGCCCCGAACGGGATGGCCGTTGATTTCTACTGATCGCTCCGAACACCCTGACGCGCAAGTTCGTCGAAGTACACGTCCTCGAGCGTGGGATCGATGGGCGCGAACTGCGAATCCGGTGCGGCGTCGTGCACGGCACGCACCAGCACACCGCCAGCCGCGAGTCGACGCGAGATCACGCGCGGATGGGCGCGCCACGCGTCGGCCTGAGCGCGCGGTACGCACGCCTGCCAGAGTTGCCCACGCAACGACGCCACGAGCGCGGCCGGTGTGTCCTCGCGCACGATGCGGCCGTGCACCAGCAGCGCCACGCGTGTGCACAGGGCTTCGACATCGTCCACCAGGTGCGTGGACAGCAACACGACGACATCATCGGCCACGCCGGCGAGCAGATCGAGCAGACGATACCGCTCGGCGGGATCGAGACCGGCGGTTGGCTCATCGACAATGAGCAGTCGTGGTGAGGCCACGAGCGCGATCGCAATGCCGAGGCGCTGGCGCATGCCACCGCTGAAGCTGTCCACGCGACGTGTCGCCACGTGCGTGAGGTTGACGCGTTGCAGCAACGTCTCCACGCGTGCCGCGCGCTCCTGCGGATCGAGCAGCCCCTTGAGCACGGCAAAATGATCGAGGGTTTCTTCGGCGGTCAGGGCCGGATACAGCCCGAAGTCCTGCGGCAGATACCCGAGCAGCGCGCGCACGCGCTCCGGTGCCGCGAGCACGTCGAGGCCATCGAAGCGAATGTGCCCACGATCGGGGGCCTGCAACGTTGCGAGCGTGCGCATCAGCGTCGACTTGCCCGCCCCATTCGGGCCGAGCAGGCCGAATACGCCGGGGGGCACGGTGAGCGAGACGTCACGCAGGGCCTGCACCCCATTGGCGTAGGTCACGGAGACGGCATCGAGCTCAAGCATGACGGAATCGGGACGTGCGCGATGGCATCGGATGCTTGCCCCTCACGGGCAATTGCGACAGGTTGCGAACAGAGGATGCTGCCGGTGATTCGCAGATCGGCCATCCTCGACCGCTCGTCGCGACGCGTTCGACGCGTCCCCCGCAGGAACCCGGCAAGAGAGGAGGCCGCCATGCACGACATGTCCACCAGCCACACCTCAGTGGAGTCAACACTGCGGGAGGCCGCGCGGCAACGGCGGAAAGTGCGGGCTCGCGTTCGATTCGCTGCCGAACGGGGTGAGACGGAGTACGAGCGCAGCTACGAGCCGTACGCCATCGAGGACAACGCGGTCGTCGTGTTCTCGCTCTTCCGCAACGAGTTCCGCACGATCCCGCTCGCCGACATCGTGCACGTGGAAATGACGGACGGCGAGTTCCGACCGCGTCGCCCCATCACGGTCGACTGAGCAGCCCCCGGCACCAGCCGGCGGCCGGTCAGTACGGCCCGATGGGCCCGAGCCGGAAGAAGCTCCACGGCCAGGCGAGCGCCGCGCCAGGCTCCGTGCCCTCGAGAAACCACTCCGTATAGCGCTGACTCGCGGCGACCTCGGGACCCGCGGGGCGACCGGTGTCTCGATCGAGCACCGTGGCGACCACGCCCGCTGGCGGTGCCCACACGCTTGCCGAGCGCGTCGGGGACGACGCCGCGAGCACGCGCCCAACGATCGGTGCCGCCAGTGAGCCGCCGCCAGCGCCCGGCGTGATCGTGCGTGGGGTGTCGAAGCCGAGCCACGCACCGGCCACGAGATCGGGCGTCACGCCCACGAACCACACATCGGCGTTGTCGTTCGTCGTGCCGGTCTTCCCCGCAAGCGGAATGCTGCCTGGCACCGCGCGTCGCGCGGACACACCCGTTCCGCGCTCGACCGCATCGCGCATCATGTCCCGAACCACGAACGCCACGCGTGGGTCAAGCGCGCGCGTGGGCGCAACGCGGGGCACTGAATGCACGGTGCGCCCGCTCCGATCCTCGATGTGATCGATGAAGCGTGTGGTCACCGCAAGTCCGCCGTTGGTGAACGGGGCGTACGATGCCACGAAGTTGAGGGGCTGCACCACGCTCGCGCCGAGCGCGCTCGACGGGTACGGGGCAATCGGTGCACGCAGGCCGGCGCGACGCGCGGTGGACTGCACGCTGTCGAGTCCGACGGTGAGCGCCAGCTCGACCGCCACCGGGTTGCGCGAGAGCGCCAGCGCGTCACGCATGGGGAGCGCGCCGAGAAAGCGGCCGTCGGCGTTGGTGGGCGCGTATGTGCGTCCTTCGGGGAGCGACAGCTCGATGGCGGTGTCCGCGAGCGGCAGGTTGGCCGGCAGCCCCGCCGCGATGGCCGCGGCGTACACGAACGGCTTGAAGGCACTGCCTGGCTGCCGATTGCCATCCACCGCGCGGTTGAACGACGACGCGAGATGATCACGCCCTCCAACGAGGGCCCGCACATCGCCACTCCACGGATCGACCACGACCACGGCCCCCTCGAGACACGCGCGCTCGCGACGTGCACCGGCGACACACTTGCCATGCGGCCAGCCGGGCCGAGCTTCCATTGCCGCGATCTCGTCCACCAGCGCGCGCGTGGCGGCACGCTGCAACACGGGATCGATGGTGGTGTGCACCGTGAAGCCACCATCGGCGAGCGACACGCCCGCACGCTGCGCCTGCACGCGCACGATGTCGAGCACCCACGGGGCCGGCACCACCCCGAAGTCCGGCGCGGTGCGCAGCGGACTGCGCTGCGCGGCACTGGCCTGGGCGTCGGTCAGGTAGCCCTGCTCGCGCATGAGGGCGAGCACGGTGTTGCGACGGGTGCGATTGCGCTCGGGTTCGCGAATGGGGTCGTACTGGACCGGACTCTTGGGCATGGCCGCGAGCGACGCCGCTTCGGCAATCGTGAGCTGCGACGCGGGCTTCCCGAAGTAGTGACGCGACGCCATCTCGATACCGTGCAATCCGCGCCCGAACGGAATCACGTTGAGGAAGGCCTCGAGAATCTGCGCCTTGCTGTAGCGCTTCTCGAGCTCACGCGCGGCTGACTGCTCACGCAGCTTGCGCGAGATTGACCGATCGCGCCGATCGATGAGCTCGGGGTGCATGTTGCCCACGAGCAGCTGCGTGATCGTGCTCGCGCCTCGCACGTCGCCACTCGTGGCGGCATCCTTGATCGCGGCGGCCACCCCCACGAGATCGACGCCGTCATGTTGGTAGAACCGCTTGTCCTCGACGGCCACGAAGGCCTGCCCGACGTGGCGCGGGAGGTCCGCGATGCGGATCGAGAGCCGTCGCGCATCGCCAATGGTGCCGAGGAGCGACCCGTCGCGGGCCAGCACGAGGGACGACTGGGGCAACGGCACGATCTGCCACGGCTCGACGGCCGCCCGCCCGCCCTGCGCGAGGAGCGGGCTGTCGGGTAGCGCGACACCGAGCGCCACGAGGAGCACGAGGACGCCTGCGGCCACACGGCCGGCCGGGCGCGACGGCGAGTCGGAAAGGCGACACCAACGCATATGGCAACTTACCCCACGCGCGCCCCGTTGATCGGCGACGTGCGTCACCAAACCCGTCTCGGCCTCAGTTGCTCCGGGACGGCCGCCTCGTTTGCTTCCGCCGCATGGCTCCAGTCGACCAGATCCGCCCGCTCACCGTCGCCGTCTGTCAGTTCGCCCCCCGCAAGGGCGATGTGGCGGCCAACCTCCAGCGCCTCGGGGCGTTGTGCGCCGAAGCGACGGCCGTCGCACCCGCTCCGCAGGTGCTGCTCTTTGGCGAGACCGCCACGTCGGGCTACTTCGTGGAGAGCGCGGTGCGGGAAGTCGCCCTCACGGCGGGCGCGCTGGCTACGGAGCTCGACGAGGCCTATCGGACGGCCTGCGCCGACGACGGACGCCCGCCGGTGACCATCGACGTGATCGTGGGCTTCTACGAGCGCTGGCAGGAGACGCTGTACAACAGCGCGGCGTACATCACGATCGGGCTCGCCGATGGCCCACCCATCGTGCGGCACGTGCACCGCAAGACCTTCCTTCCCACCTACAGCCTCTTCGACGAGGAGCGCTTCGTGGAGCGGGGGACGAACCTCCGTGCCTTCGAGACGCCGTGGGGACGCGCCGCCATGCTCATCTGCGAAGATGCCTGGCACTCGTTGACCGGTACGCTGGTCGCGCTCGACGGCGCACAGGTGCTCTTCGTTTTGAGCGCGGCGCCGGCGCGTGGGCTGCACGCGCGCGACGACGGTGGCCCCGGCCCGGCCAGCGTGGCGCGCTGGGAGCGCCTGATGCGCGATCTCGCCGACGAGCATGGCATCTTCACCTGCTACGCCAATCTCGTGGGCACCGAGGGCGGCAAGCGCTTCTTCGGCGGCTCGCTCGTGGTGGGACCGGGCGGCGATGTGCGCGCCCGCGCACCGATCTGGGACGAACACCTGCTGGTGGCCACGGTCGACCTCGACGATCTCGTGCGCGCACGCTCCGACGCGCCGCTGCTCGCCGACCTGCGTGTCGCGCTCCCGCATCTGCTCGAGAACCTGCGCGCCATCCGCGCGCGTGAAGCGACACCAGCCACCTGGGACGGTCCCGAGCCGGCGGCCGCCGATCTGCTGCGCGAGGCGCGCGGTGAGTTGACCGGCGAGTGGGCGGTCCCCGATCTCACTGAGCTCGCGCCGCCCCCGGTCGTCGACGCCCCCCTGCCGTCCCGCACGATCGCCCGTACGGTGGTGGGTCTGCGCGACCACGGTGGGCCGCCGAGCCTGGCGATCGACGCGGCGCTCACGGCGGAGTGGCTCACCGGCTTCCTCCGCGAGGAGTTCGCGCGTCGTGGTCGCACCAAGGCCGTGCTGGGTCTGTCGGGTGGCCTCGATTCGGCCGTGGTCGCGGCACTGGCCGCGCGAGCACTCGGCCCCGAACAGGTTCTCGCCGTACGACTGCCCTATCGCACGTCGAGCGAGGAATCACTCGCGCACGCCCAGCTCGTGATCGAGACGTTCGGCCTCACCTCGCGCACGCTCGACATCAGCGCCGCCGTCGATGGCTACCTCGCGCTCGAGCCCGATGCCGACGCCACGCGGCGGGGCAACGTGATGGCGCGATTGCGCATGATCGCGCTCTTCGACCTGTCCGCCAAGCTCGACGCGCTGCCGATCGGCACGGGGAACAAGACGGAGCGCCTGCTCGGCTACTTCACGTGGCACGGTGACGACGCGCCGCCCATCAACCCCATCGGCGATCTGTTCAAGACGCAGGTGCGAGCGCTCGCGCGCGAGCTGCGCATTCCGTCGGTCATCATCGACAAGCCACCGACGGCCGATCTCGTGGCGGGCCAGACGGACGAAGGCGACCTCGGCATCACCTACGCAGCCGCCGATGAGATTCTGCACTGGTTGCTGCACGGATACTCGACGGAGGCACTGGTCGCCCATGGCTTCCGACGCGACGCGATCCATCAGGTGCGCCGCCGTCTCGATCACACGCACTGGAAGCGGCGCGGTCCATCGGTGGCACTCGTGAGCAACACCGCAATCGGCGAATCGTATCTCCGACCGGTCGACTACTGAGCGACGGCACGGTCGAAGATCGACAGCTGCGGTGGATGCAGCGGCAGCCCACTCGCCCGTAGCACGGCGTCTACCCATCCGTCACGATGGCCGGGATCGAGGGCCACGCACGGCACGGCAAACTCGCGTGCAAGGTCGTCAATGAGGCGGTCGATCTCCTGCTGGAAGAGCGCGCTCGTGTCGCGGGTGCCGTCGAACGATGGCACGTCGAGCACCGGCACCTTGATGAGCCGATCGTAGGTCGCGACCCACTCGTGCACGATCGCGTCGTACGCCGCACGACGACCGGCGGCGTGCACGAGATACGCGTAGTTGTCGAGCACCGAACGATCGCACACCACGAGACCACCACGTGATGTCGCGGCAATCTCCGCCGCGATCTGCGTGTGCAGAATCCACGCCTGGGCGTCCACCGTCGTGTCGCGATTGATGGGCAGCGGACAGCTGCGTGCAACCTCCATCACGAGATCGACCACCCGATCCTGCTTCTTGAGGCGAGCCGCGAGCTCGTAGCTCAGCGTGGTCTTGCCCACACCGTGCGACCCGATGAAGGCGATCTTCACGGCGTCGGGGTGAGCGTGATGAACTCGTGATCGTCCTTCGCGACCGCCCGCATCCACGCAGCAACCTCCGCGATGCGTTCGGGCGGATGCACACCGTCGGCCACATTGTGCAACGACCTCACCACCACCAGCGTCCGCCCCTCGAGGCGATAGCGACTCTCGTAGCGCGCGAAGAAGCTCGTCGCCACGACGTCGGCCGGCAGCTGCACGCGCCATCCTTCGGGCAGGGTTACGCGATACTCCACATCGTTGCGTCGTCGACCGATCACGCGCGCCGCGTCGATCGGGAGCATTCGACGCGGCTGTGCATCGAGTTCGCGCGCCGTTGTCGCCGCCATCGCCGACAGCTGACGCAGTGGCCCCGGCAGGTGTAGCAACCACACCGGTCCGGCCGGCCGTGCGCCACGACCATCGCGCAGCACCACGCGCAATGTCGCGGCCTGTCGAAAGTCGCGTCCGTCAAACGCGACGAACGAATCCACGACCGCTTCGGGCAGGTAGCTCGCGGCCATGGAGCGAATGGCCGGTCCACGCCGCACGGTGTCGAGCGCCGTTGACACCACCCCGCGCAATGCCCACGCCGGATCGCCCTCGAGCGACTCCTCGATGCGCAATCCCATCCGACCATCCGCCTGCAACGTGCCGTCCATGCGAATGCGCGAGCGGTTGGCCTCGGCGGCAATCTGCGGCAGGCGTACGAGCTCGGCCGCCCCGTTCGGCGCCACTTCCACCGCGTAGCTGTCGCGATAACTCCCCGGTAGTTGCCCGAACGGCACGGAACCGGCGGTCAGATCGGTGTAGATGCGTTCACCATTCGCCTCGCGCACCACGGCGATGACGTGATTGAATCGCGTGAGTGACACCGGCTCGGACTCTCGCACGCCATTGAGATGCAACAGCACGGGCCGCGCATCCCATCCCCAGCGACGCGCCGCAGCCACGAACAGCGTGGCCTTGTCCTTGCAATCACCGAATCCCGTGCGCAGCACCTCGGCTGGTGAACGCGGCTGATACCCACCGAGGCCGAGGGACACCGAGACGTAGCGCACGTCCTGGGCAATCCACTGGTGCAACCGTTCGAGCGAATCACGTCGATTGCGTGCCGTCGCCACGAGTGCGTCCATGCGTGCCGCGGTGGCCGCATCGAGTACGTAGCGATCACGCGCGAGACTGTCGTACCATCGTGTCACCGCGTCCCACGCATCCGGGCTCGACACGGTCACACTCATGCGCACCCCATCGGAGTCCGCCGCAAAGGGCTCGGGACGCACGAGCGTGGGCGTCAACGCGCGCCACGCGTAGATGCGACGACCAGCGCTGTCCGTTTCCGTGCGCCGCATGGTGAGATTGCGCTCGATGATGCGCGGCGTGAAGCCGCTCGGCACGCTCACACGCAACGACGCTTCGCGCAGCGGGACTTGCGGCGAGAACGGTCGTCCCACCACGAAGTCACCGACGCGCCACGGCGCGCGATCGACGAGCGTGTACTGCACGTCCACGATCGTGCCTGGCGCAACACCCGCGAGCGACAGCCGACGCGTGCGATTGTCCATGTAGATCGGATTCTGCATGGCCGCAGTCGCATCGCTCGTGCGATCGGCGCTCGGTGCGTCACTCACCACCGTGCCATCGGCGCGCAGCACACGCACCCAATCGAGACGCAGATCCTGTCGTCCCGGCTGCCAGTTGAACTGACGCTCGGCCACGGCGGCAACGCCATTCGCGGTGAGCACCTGCGTCACCGTGCGATGCGTGCGCACGCCGGTGCCGTCGCGTTCGATGTGCGCGTCGATCGCATCGAGCAGGAAGACAAAATCGGCGCCGCGCACGCGAGCCGTATCGGCCGCGAAGCGCACGATCGTGTCGCTGGGCACCGCGGGGCGACGGCCGGCAGGCGGCGCAGATTGCGCAGCCGTGGGGGCCGGCCAGAGCACGACCAGTCCCACCGCGCACGCGAGGAGCGCGCCGCGCCGGCCAGCCGTCATCGCGGCACCATGCCGGCGCAGGTGCGCGCCGTCGGCGGATCAGCCGCGCCATAGTCGGCCACGACCAGTCGGCCCTGTCCCACGTCGCCCGGCGTCACCACAAAGAGTCCACCATACCGCGCGTCGCAGAGGTCCGGCTGCTTCGGCCCGCCAAGCGCGTGCACGATCATGGGGTATTGCTGTGCCCCACCACGAGGACCACCTGACCGGGCCGACGACGGACCGCGGCGGCGACGGCGGCCACGTGCTCCGCCATGTCGCGACCGAACGGCACGACTTCGGGGGTGAGACCGCGCGCCGCGAGCAACGGCGCGGCCGTCAGTCGCGTCCGCTGGCGATGCGTGACGATCACATGATCCACGCGCGCATCGGAGAGCGCCTCGGCGAGCGCCAGCGCGCGCGCTTCACCGGCTACCGGCTGCGCTGAGCACCGGATCGTCGCTGTTGTCGGCCTTTTCGGCGTGGCGGACGACGAGCACGAGCGCCGGTCCATTGGATTGGGCGGGGGCGGCGGTGCCGTTCGTGGCGCGCGGCGACTGGGCGGACGCAGGGACGAGCGGCGCCCCGAGCGCCAGCGTGAGGAGCGCGGCGGCCCGGACGTGCGTGGCGAGGGAGCGGAATGGGAGCATGCTTGCAACTTCAAGCGGTGGCGGCGATTCCGCCACCACTGGCGCCGCCGCCCCGATGGTGTCACCATGTCGCAGTCGCGGTCCGCCCGGGCCGCTCCGTTGGTGCCTCAGCCCGCGTCCATGCGCGTTCTTGCGTCCCCGGCCTTCGTGAATCGATGGCTGAATCCGTACAACTGGCTGCTCAACTCGCACCTGACCGCGTTGGGGGTCGACGTGCAGGGCGCAACGCCGTGGCGAGTGCTGCGCGGCCAGGGGGACGTGTGGCACGTGCACTGGCCCGATGCCGTCTTCAATCAGCGCAGCGCGGCCCGCGCCGCACTCGGTGCCCGCGCGTGGTTGCACCTCGCGCGTGAAGGACGCCAACGCGGACTCCGCCTGCTGTGGACGGTGCACAATCTGCGTGCGCACGACGGCCAGCATGCGGCGCTCGAGGCCGACTTCTGGCAGGAGTTCCTGCCGCTCGTCGACGGCGTGGTCCACCTGTCGCACAGCGGGCGGGCGGCTGCCGACGCGCACTTCCCGACGTTGGCGGACCGTCCGTCGTGGGTCATTCCGCACGGCGACTACCGTCACGAGTACGTCACGTCGTTCGATCGCGACGCGGCGCGCGTGCACTGCGAGGTGACGGGCACTGGGCCCGTGATCCTGTCCTGCGGACGCATTCGCCCGTACAAGAACATTCCCGCGTTGCTCGCCGCAGTCGCCGAGGTGTCGGATCCTTCGTTGCGCTGCGTGATTGCGGGGGCGTGCGGTGACACGGCGCTCAAGCGTCGCATCGAAGGGGCCGCGCGTCTTGATGCACGCGTCCGCCTCGACCTGCGACATCAACGTCGACGCGACATGGCCGCCGCGCACGCGGCTGCCGATCTGGTCGTGCTGCCCTATCGCGACATTCTCAACAGCGGCAGCGCCCTCCTCGCGCTGTCGCTCAATCGACCGGTACTGGTACCGCGCCGCGGCGCGCTCGCCGAGTTGCAGCAGCAGGTCGGCGAGGCGTGGGTGCGCTGCTACGACGGTGAGCTGACGGCCGACACGCTGGTCGACGGGATCGCGTGGGCACGCGAGACACCGCGCGACACCGAGGCACCGCTGCATGCGTTTGCGTGGCCCACCATCGCGCGCGCGCATGAGCTGGCCTATCGCTCGTTGCGTCGGTCGCACGAGAACACACCGCCGACGTCGCACGCCGAGCATCGGTATGCCGCCCGCTTGTTCTCGGGTCCGCCACGCCGTCTCGCGTGGGGCACGCCGGGTCTCGTCGGCGCGTGACGTCAGCGCTCACGATTCACGCGTCCTGCGCCGCACTGCTGCTCGCGAATCTCGCGGTGCGCACCTGGCGAACGCAGGTGATCTTTCGCGGACTCGGGCGCCCCGTCCCGTTCGTCGACGTCATGACGGCGAATCTCGCCGGTGATGCCGCCGCAGCGCTGACACCGCTCCGCGTCGGTGGACTGCCGGCGCAGATCGCGTTCTTCCAGCGCCGAGGGGTGGCCCCGCAAGTCACCGTACCCACGCTGCTCGTCGAATCGATCCTGCTCTACCCCGTGTACGCCGTGATCGGCGCTGTGCTCGCCACGGTCGCCGGGCGCGCGTGGTTCGCCGAACTGCGCACCTTCGGCAGCGACGCCGGGCGGGCGCTCGCGTGGCTCGGCGTGATCTTCGCGGTGGGCTGGCTGTTGGTGCTCCTCCTGCGGCGCGCCGCCCCGCACCGATCACAACAGGTCGGGCAGTCGCTGGCGGGGGGACTGGCGCTGGTGCGCAACATGGGCCCGCGCCCGGCGCTGCTCACGGTGCCGCTCACCGTGGCCGATGTGCTGACCCGGATCGCGTTGCTGCCGATTCTCGCGCTCGGCCTCGTGAACGCCCCGCCGGCCGACGTACTCGCGATCGCGAGCTTCGCCATGCTCTACGGGCAGATCGCCATGCCGACGCCCGGCGGCGCCGGCATCGTCGATCTCGGCGTGCTGGGCGGCGCAGCGGGTGATCTCGGTACGCAGGCTGGGACGATACTGTTGTGGTGGCGCGCCTACACGGCAGGCATTCACATTGTGCTGAGCGTGCCATGCCTCTGGTGGCGACTCGCACGACGGCCGACGCTGGCTGACGCGCGCTGAACTTGCCGTCGGCGGCCGACACTCCCTCCCATGCGCGTGGCCGATCCCGCCCCCACCTCCGACCTTCCCAACTGGGCACGACGTGTCCGTCCGCTCATCGCGCACATTCTGCGCGAGGAGGACGACCTGCTCGCCCGTTGGCGCGCGCGACTCATCGCCGCGTTCCTGCTCGCCTGCGCCACGCTGGGACTCGCGCCGTACATCGCGCTTGTGTTCCTCGCGCTGGAGGCAAAGCTCTGGGGGCTGCTCGTCCTCGATACCACCATCCTCGCCAGCATCTACGTCCTGCTGCTGTCGCGACGGGTGACGAACACCGCGCGCGCCGTCGCGCTCACGCTGAGCTGCTTCTCGATCGGCACACTCGCGCTCGTCAGTCGCGGTCCGGTGTCGGCGTCGCTCGGCTGGCTGTTCATGAGCGTGTTTCTCGCCTCGTTCCTGCTGGGGCGGCGCTCGGCGACCGTGACCGTCGCCGGCACCCTGCTGGTGCTCATGGGCGTCGCCGTCGGCATTGCGACCCATCGCGTCTCGTGGGCCTTCGCCCAACCGGATCTGCTGCGGGCGTGGATTCTCACGATCCTGAACTTCGCGTTCCTCATCGTCGTCTTCGCCGCAACGAACGTCGTCATCTTCGGTCTGCTCGAACGTGAGGATGCGGCTCGTGCGCTGGCGGAAAGCCGGCTCGCCGAGGCGCGGCGACACGAGGCGCTGGGTACGCTCGCCGGCGGCATTGCGCACGACTTCAACAACCTGCTCGTGCCCGTCCTCGTGAACGTCACGACCGTGCACGACGCGCTTCCGGCGGAGAGTCCATCGCGTGCCGCGCTGCTCGACGCGCAACGATCCGCCGAACAGGCGCGCGACCTCGTGGGGCGCATTCTTGCGTTCGGGCGCGGCATGGACACCGAGCGGACGGCGCAGGATCTCGCGACCATTGCCGATGGTGCGGTGGCGCTCGCACGGTACAGTGCGCCGGATTCCGTCCGGTTCCAGTTCGAGACAGTCGGGCCCGCCATCGTGCGCGCCGCCGCCGCCGAGCTGCATCAGATCTGCCAGAATCTCATCAGCAATGCGGTCCATGCGCTGCCGCAGGGCGGCACCGTGCGCGTCGCCGTCTCGGCGCTCGATGACGAGGGAACGCCGTGGCACGTACTGACGGTGACCGACAACGGCGTCGGTATCGATGAACGAACGCGCGAGCGGCTCTTCGATCCGTACTTCTCGACGCGCCCCGTGGGAAGCGGAACAGGGCTTGGCCTCCCGATCGTGCAAGGGGTCGTCACCTCGCTGGGCGGACGCATCGACGTCACGAGCGTCGTCGGGCGCGGCAGCACGTTTGCGGTGCGACTACCGGCGCAGCTGCGTGCTGAGCCGAGCGACGCGCCGGCGTCGTCTGGTGCCATCGCAAACGACGCAACATCGCTCGACGGACTGCGCGTGCTGCTCGTGGACGATGACGACGCGGTGCGGCGCGCTACGCTGCGCCTGCTCGGTGTGCTGGGGTGCGCGGCGGAAGCCGTCGCGTCCGCCGCGGACGCTCTCGCGCTCGTGCGCCGCACACCCGACGGCTGGGACCTGCTGCTCACCGATTTTCGGATGCCGGGGCAGTCCGGGCTCGACCTGATCCACACCCTGCGCGCGGAGGGCGTCACCATGCCGGTGGTGCTCGCAAGCGGCCACCTGGGTGACGTCACGGAGCACGGGGAGCCGCCCACCGCGACCGTCCTGCTCGCCAAACCCTTCACGCGAGAGGCGCTGGCGAGCGCGCTCGCAAGTGCGCGCGCCAGCGTCTGAATCGCGCGCTCAGCGCGCCTGATTCGCCTTCTGGCTGCGCAGCGCCGACCCGATGCGCACCGCCATCGCATCGAGCAGATGCCGGTTGGGCATCTCCGACCCCGGGAACGGCAGCGGCACATCGAAGCCGTCGCCTTCGCGTCGCGGAATCAGGTGAATGTGGTAGTGAAACACATTCTGGCCGGCGGCCGCACCCGAGTTGACCACGATGTTCATGTCTTCGGCCCCGGAGACCTCCTGGATCACCGGGATGAGTCGCGTGGCCACGTCGTACATGTGCTGACCGACGTCACGCGGGATGTCACGCAGCGTCTCGTAGTGCTCGCGCGGGACGACGAGCACATGGCCCTGGTTGACTGGCTGGATGTCCATGAACGCGATGACCTGCTGGTCCTCGTAGCACATGGACACCTCGGCGGCGCCCTTGATGAGGTCGCAGAAGATGCAATGGTGCCCCGCGGCGAGCGAGGTGGAGTGAACGGGAGCGTGCATGCGGACAGCCAGGGGGCAGGGTGAGGCGTGACGACCGGCCGACGGCGTCGCAGGGCGACGCTCGGCGCGCAGGCCGTCGGAGAACCGACCCCGGGGGTCGGTCACGCAACGGGGGAGTATCCCGAGGAGCTTCGGGGGCGTCACGTCCGGTGTCAAGCGACGGCCACGCCGGGTCCGTAACACTGGCCCGCAGGGGCGCTCTCGGGGTACGTTAGGAGGTTCCCTGTACCTGACCCGCGAGTGGATCCCATGGCAACTTCGTCCCGTCCAGCCCGCGCCCGGGCCGCCCGTCCCGCGACGTCGGCGGCGTCCGGCCCCGCGCCGCTCTCCCGCGAGCAGCTGCTGCGCGCCTACCGCGCGATGTACCTCTCGCGTCGCCTCGACGACAAGGAGATCCAGCTCAAGCGCCAGAACAAGATCTTCTTCCAGATCTCCGGCGCCGGTCACGAGGCCGTCCTCGTGGCCGCCGGCCTCCTCCTCAAGCCGGCGCACGACTGGTTCTACCTGTACTACCGCGATCGCGCGCTCTGCCTGATGCTGGGTGAGACGGGCGCCGAGATGCTCTATTCGGCGGTCGGTGCCGCGATCGACCCCAACTCGGGCGGGCGGCAGATGCCCAGCCACTGGGGCAAGAAGGAACTCAACATCGTCTCGGTGTCGTCGCCGACCGGTACGCAGTTCCTGCAGGCCGTCGGCGCCGCCGAAGCCGTGCAGCGCGCGCAGTCGCTCGGCATCACCGAGGGCTTCGCGTCCGACGAAGTCGTGCTCGTCACCACGGGCGACGGCACCACCAGCGAAGGCGAGTTCTGGGAGTCGCTCAACACGGCCAGCAACCTTGGCCTGCCCATTGTCTATCTCGTCGAGGACAACGGCTACGCGATCTCGGTGCCGGTCGAGGTCGGCACGGCGGGCGGTTCGATCTCGGAACTCGTCACCGGCTTCCCCGGGCTGCACATCGAACAGTGCGATGGCTGCGACGTGATGGCGTCATACGAGGCGCTGGATCGCGCCATTCGCTACGCGCGCGAGCGGAAGGGGCCGGCGCTGGTGCACGCCAAGGTCATTCGTCCGTATTCGCATTCGCTCTCGGACGACGAAGTGCTCTACCGTCCCGACGAGGAGCGCGCCGAAGACGCCGCGCGCGACCCGCTCGTGCGTTTCCCTGCCTGGCTCGAGGCGAACGGTCACGCGACCGCCACCGAACTCGCCGCGATTCGCGACGAGGTGGACGCCGAAGTCCTCGCGGCGACCGACGATGCGCTGTCGCAGCCGCAGCCCGCCCCGGAGACGGTGCACTTCGCCGTGTACTCGCCCGACGTCGACCCGACCGGTGAGCACTTCGACACCGAGGACGATCCGCAGTTCAGCGGCGATCCCACCACCATGGTGGATCTGCTCAACGCCTGCATGAAGGACGAGATGGCGCGCGACGAGCGCATCCTCGTGTTCGGCGAGGATGTGGCCGATGTGTCGCGCGAGCAGTACCTCGGCAAGGTCAAGGGCAAGGGCGGCGTGTTCAAGGTGACACACGGCCTGCAGACGAAGTTCGGCAGCACGCGCGTGTACAACTCGCCGCTCGCCGAGGCCAACATCATCGGCCGCGCGATCGGTCTCGCGCACCGCGGCTTCAAGCCGGTCGTCGAGATCCAGTTCTTCGACTACATCTGGCCCGCGTACATGCAGCTGCGCGACGAGCTGGCCACGATGCGCTGGCGCTCGAACAACGCCTTCAGTGCGCCGGTCGTGGTGCGCACGACGTACGGCGGCTACATCCGCGGTGGCATTTATCACTCACAGACGGGAGCGTCGCTCTTCACGCACTGCCCCGGCCTGCGCGTGGTGTGCCCGAGCAACGCGCTCGACGCGAACGGGCTGCTGCGCACCGCCATTCGTTGCGAAGACCCGGTCATTTTCCTCGAGCACAAGCACCTGTACCGCCAGACGTACAACAAGGGCGCGTATCCGGGGCCGAACTTCATGATTCCGTTCGGCAAGGCCCGCACGGTGCGCGAAGGCTCGGATCTCACCGTGGTGACGTACGGTGCCACGGTGCAGCGCGCGCTCGTCGCGGCCAATCAGATCGCCGATGAGGGTGGCCCGTCGGTGGAAGTGATCGACCTGCGTACGCTGTCGCCGTGGGATCAGGAGACGGTGTACGCCAGTGTGAAGAAGACCGGCCGCGTGATCGTGGCCTACGAAGACAGCATCTCGTGGGGCTACGGCGCCGAAATCGCGGCGCGCATTGCCGACGATTGCTTTGCGTGGCTCGATGCGCCGGTCAAGCGCGTGGCGAGCACCGACACGTTCGTTGGCTACGCCCCGTCGCTCGAAGATGCGACCCTGCCGCAGATTTCGACGTTCCGCGATGCGTACACGGAGCTCGCGCGGTTCTGAGTGTGCGTCTCGCTGAAAGACGAACGGCCCGCCAGTTGGCGGGCCGTTCGTGTTTCGTGCCGTGCAGATACCACTCAGGCCGGCGGGCGTCGACGCAGCAGGCCACCGAGCCCGCCACCGCCACTGTTCCCCTCGGCCTCGTCCATCTTCGGCATTTCGATGAGCTTGAAGTTCGAGGGCAGCTCGAACACGGCCGCCGGCACATCGGCCGTCGTCCATTCGGTCACTTCCATCGTGCTCAACTCGTACTGCGGTCGCCCGCGATCACCCTGCGTGGTCTTCGACTGCGACACCGACTTGAGCGTGCCGTAGGTCGGGAGCTGACGCATCGGCGCCGCGATGACCTCCTCGAAGTTGCTGAAGCCCTCGAACATGCCGCTCATGTTGCGCGCCATGTCCGTGAAGGGGTTCATCATGTCCTTCGGCGCGAGCTTCGGCGCCATCCACAACATGGTGCGGCTCTCGACGCGGTTCGTGCGTCCCATGCCCATCACGCGCATCGACATGGTGTAGTTCTGCAGGATCTCCCACTTCTCGGTGTCGTAGCCGAGGATTGCCTCACCGGCGCCGAGCTTGTTCACCGTGACCGAGGGATCCTTGAACTCGATCTTCATGATGCCGCCCGTCATGGAGGCGAGCGACGACATCATCGAACCGAGCGCCTTGGCGTCGACCTTCATGTACTGCTTTTCCTTGGGGTCCACCATGTACATGGTGTTGCCGCCGTCGTGCAGCAGGATGTACCCCTCCTTGCTGCCCATCGCCGGTGACGGCCCCTTGAGATCGGAGAAGTCGATGCGCGCCTTGTCGCCGGCGATCTGCACCTTGCCGGTGGCCTGCGTGACAACCTTGCGCGCCGCCGAGAAGCTCTCGTCCGACTCAGCGGTCGTCGTGCGGAAGGTGTAGATGGTGCCCGGCACCGTGGCGAGGCGCGGCGGCGTCACGAAGGCGGTGGTGCCGGCGACGAATGCTGCCGCGCCCAGCCAGGACGCGCCGCGGCGCATCAGGCGGGAATGGCGCGTCACGAAGCGAGCGGTTGAAACGTGCATCAAGAATCTCCTGTGAAATGAACGATCACTTCTTGCTGACGAGCGTCTTCTTGACCCATCCCTCGACGGTCGAGCCCTGAATCTTGAGGAAGCCGTTCTGCTCCTCACCAAGATAGATCACCTCGTCCGTCTTCTTGAGCGTGCCCGCGACTCGCGCCGCATCCGACGCGCTGGCGTGCACCTTCACGTTATCGATCTTCGACGCCAGCACGTCACCCTCGGCGAACACGGCGCCAGCCGTCGGCGTCTCACCACTCAGCAGCTTCGACGCGTCAAAGCGCTGCGCGCGCGCCATCATCGTGGCGTCGCCCTTGAGCTGCTTGACGATCTGGTTGTAGTTGTCCATGTACGACGCGGCAATGATCTTGCCCTCCGCCGTGCTGGTGTAGGCGCCCGCGCCGCCCACGACGCCACCCACCCAGCCGAACATGCCGAGCGAGAAGTCCGTCTTCTTCGCCTTGCCTTCGGCGGCCGCCACCTGCACGGTGGTGCGCGTGTCCGCGATGAGAATCGTGGTGGTCGCTTCCTTGAACTTCACGCCGCCGGCGATGGCGCCGACGCCGAGTCGACGTCCGATGCCGCCAAGCGCCGCGCCCGCGCCGCCCGCGTTGTTGTCGACCACCTGAATGGCGGGGTTCATTACGAAGTCGGCCACGACCATCTGGCCACCGCCCATGTTCGATCCCGCCTGCGCCTCACCGGCGCGCGCGAGTTCACGTTCGCCCTGCACGATCGCCATGCCGGCGCCGCGCTCGAGCACAATGAAACACTTGGACTGCTGCACGAACATCCGAAGCAGCGCCGTGGGCGACCCGAGCGAGTAGCGCGCGAAGTACTGCATGTACTCCGAGCGCGGCTCGGCAAGTGCGATCGAGCCGAACGGCCGATCGCAGCGTTCGAGCTCGTCCTTGTCCTGCGCGCCGGCGGCGGGTGCGATCAGGAGCAGGGCGGCGACGAGTGGCGCGGTGTGCGTACGGCGAGCAGTCTGCGACGCGGAAAACGACCGGTGGAACATGGGGGCGGGCCTCGAGGAGGGACGGGTCGGCGACAGGCAGGTCCGTTCAAACGTGAAGCAACTGCCCCTGCCCCGCAACCTCCGTTGCGTCGCCGTTCGGTCGCGGCGGTCACGGTGTCGGACCCGCGCCCTCGAGGCGCGAGGCGCGCGGCGTTCAGAAGTACAGCGATCCGAGCACGCCGATGCGGCCGACGGACAGTCCGATCGATGTGCCCGTCCGCTCCGGTGCCGTGCCCGACACGCGCTCGCGATCGCGCGAGACCAGCGCCTGTGCCCGCCACTGTGCGCCGAGCGACAAGGACGAGGTCACCATCCACTGTGCACCGACATCCGCCGACAGCCCACCAACAAGCGATGCCGTGCGCGGCGTCGTGAACGTCGTCTCCCCCGGCACGACCGAGGTCAGTGTCGCCGGCTCGACCTGTCGCCATCCGACCACGGCTCCGACCGAGAGGAACTGCGAGACGTTGGGTCGTACCGGACGAAACCAGCGGTGTCCGAGCGAAAGATCGACACGCGATGACTTTCGATTCGAGAGCAGCGATGCGCTGGGCGTCCGACTGTACTCGGCGCCGACGGACCCGACCCATGCGCGATTCGGCGCGCGAAATCGCAGCACGCCAACGCTCGAGAAGGAGCCGAGGTTGAACTCCACGCCCCACTGGCCCGCGCGGAACGGAAGCGTGTCGCTGGCGGCAGCGCCAGACGCGCTTTGCGCCGACAGCGGTGCGATGGCGGCGGTGGCGCTGAACAGCAGCGCGAGCACATGGTGGCGCGTTGCCGAGACACGCAGGCTGGGAGCGAGTGGCATGGGATAGAGCGTCGTCACGGGGGACCTGGATCGGAACGGAACGCGCGATCTGGCGCGCGGCGTCGCAGTTGCGGCGCCGATACCCCGCACGGCCACCGTGGTTCCCTCCCGAACGGCGTAGATCCCCGCGCGATCACGCGCGCCGTCGCACCAGCAGCCCCATCGCGAAGACCATCGTGGCCAGCAGCGCGAAATCGATCGCGCCGAAGGCGAGTCCGGCAAGCCACGCCTTCGTGGTCGTGCCGTCACGCAACGTGGCACCAAGGTACGCACCAAGCGCCGCCGCCGACCCCACCGCGAGCAGCAGCCGATCGCCCTCGTGTCGGGCGCGCTTCGGCAACGGCCGCGGCTCGAGTGCACGCCACCTCCAGAGCAACCGACGGTCCGCGATGAACGCGACCATCCAGGCTCCGGCGAGTCCGAGCACCACGGTGAGCCAGAGCTGCAGCGCGTCGTGCAACGGCACCGGTCCACCGAACGACGGCACCGGCGTGCGCAGCCACGGCAGATACGTCACTGCCCACCCCGAGTGCCCGCCGTGCGTGATGCCGTCGAGCGCCCAGTGCGACACGCCGCCGATCCACGCCGACAGCGCCGCAATGCACCAGGCGCGTCGCCCGGTCGGTGGACGAAGTGCGGCGAGATCGTGCAGCCGCAACCGCGGATGATCACGCACGAACGGCAGCACGGGTGGCAGCACGATCGCGGTCAGCAGCCATGTGAGCGCCAGCGCGAGTGGCGTGGAGAAGTACAGCTGCGCGGCAAAGGTGTGGCTGATGATCCAGTCATCGTGCATGCGGCCGATGAACTCGAGATCGGGCGCCATGCTGCCGATGCAGAGCGCGAGCCCGTTGAAGTGATGCGGCCACCGCAGCTTGAGCGGAAGCACGAGCGCCTGATGGGCGAGGATGGTGGCTGGCATGTGATGCAGCATCGGTTGGCTGCGTCACGGTGCGGTGAAGCGCACGTCACCGTGGTGAGTAGGGTTGCGCGGGCGAGGACTGCAGCTGTTCAGGGAACCGCCAGCCCGCATCGGCTGCCATCAGCTCCGTCAGCGCGTCGCGAGACAGAAAGTTCAGCCGATCAGCTGAAGCCGGTCGTCTCGCGACGCGCCGATGGAGCTGAGGGAGCTGGTGCGGGCTGGATGGTCCCTGGACAGCTGCAGGCGCCGCACCGCATCGTGCGTGGGGCAGGGGCGATTTCCGTGCGACCATCACGCTGGTGCAGCGGTTCGGCTGGCTGCCAGGTCGCTGACGCTGGTCGGCTGGCCGTTCCAGCTGGAGCAACAACCAGCCAGCGGCCCGGCCCCCGCAGCGTGCCCCGCTCGCGTCCCGATCCCGTGCCGCGGCCGCACATCGCGGATCGCCTGCAGCTGTCCAGGAACCATCCAGCCCGCACCAGCTCCGTCAGCTCCACCAGCGCATCGCGAGGCAGAGAGTTCAGCTGATCAGCTGAAGGCTGTCGTCTCGTGATGCGCGGACGGAGCTGATGGCAGCTGAGACCTGGCGGTTCCCTGCACGGCTGCAGGCACGGCACCGCGGCACCGCGCGGCACCGACGCTCGCCGTGCGCCGCCCCTCCCCGCCCCGTACTTTCCCTGCGTCCCCAACCGGAGTTCCGCATGCCGTTCCCGCCTCGGCCGGCCCGCCTGGCCGCCGCGCTTCTGCTCGTTGCCGGCCCGCTCGCCGCCCAGTCGGCCAGCGCCCCGCGCCCCATGACCCCGGCCGACATCTCGGCCTGGAAGTCGATTCGCAGCACCCAGCTCAGCCACGACGGTCGCTGGTTCGCCTACGTGCTCGCGCCCAACGAGGGCGACGCCGAGGTGATCCTGCGCGAAGTGGCGGCCAATGGGCGCGAACACCGCTTCCCCGTGGGTGACGTGGGGCAGAATCCCTCACTCGCGCTTTCCGGCGACGGCAAGTGGGCCGCGTTCGTACGCTGGCCGGTGACGGCCGAGGCTGAGCGCATGCGCCGCGATCGTCGCGCCATTCAGGGCACGGCGGTGATCGTCGACCTCACGCGTGGCACCTCGCGCTCGATCGACAAGGTGCGGTCGTTGGCGTTCGCCGGTGATGCCCCGCGCTGGATCGCGCTGCAGGGGTACAGTGCCGACGCCGGCGCGGGCGGTGGAGCGGGCGGTGGCGGTGCGGCCGCACCGGTTGGCGCCCCCACACCGGGCACCGGTCGTGGGGGGCCGCTCATCGGCGGTGGCGGTGGTGGCGATCGTGCGCTCGGCTCCGACCTTGTGCTGCACGAACTCGGCACCGAAACGATGCTCAACGTCGGCAACGTCAACGAATACGCGTTCGATCACACCGGTCGCTGGCTGGCGTACACGATCGACGCCACGAATCGACTGGGCAACGGCGTGCAGGTGCGTGACATGAACGCGGGTACCGTGCGTGGTATCGATGCCGCGCAGCGGGCGACCTATCGCCGACTCGCGTGGGCCGACACGATGCCTGCCTTCACCGTGCTGCGCACGACGATCGACAGCAGTGGCAAGGACACCGTGCACACGGTGATGGGCGTGAGCCGCGTCGGCACGCCGCAGGAGCGCCGGATCGCGATCGCACCGAGCGGTCGTGCCGACTGGCCGGCTGGTACGCGCGTGAGCCTCGAGCGCGCGCCGCGCTGGTCGCACGATCTCGACGGACTCTTCTTCGGTGTGGCCCCGGTGCCACCGGCGGTGCCACGCGATTCGCAACTCACCGACGACGATCGGCCGTCGTTGCGACTGTGGCACGACAAGGATCAACGCCTGCAGTCGCAGCAGGATGTGCAGGCGACACAGGATCGCACCTTCTCCTATCTCGCGGCCTACTGGCCGGCCACCGACAAGGTCGTGCAGCTCACCGATGCCGACGCGCGCACCGGCAGCACCACCGATCTCGATCGCTGGGTGATCAGCAACGACGTCTCGCCCTATCAGCGACAGGCGAGCGTCGACGGCATCAACAAGCGTGATGTGTATGTCGTGAATCCGCGCACGGGCGAGAAGCGGAAAGCGCTCACCGGACAGGAGGGCGCGGCCGTTCCCTCGGTCGATGGGCAGCGCCTTGCCTTCTGGCGTGACGGCGAGTGGCATGTGATGGAGATGGCCACACTCGCGTCGCGTCAGGTCACGACGGGCGGTCGCTTCATCAATGTCGAGGACGACCACAACGTCGATCGTCCCGCGTACCCGCACTTCGGGTGGTCGCAGGACGGCAGCGCGTTCCTCGCGTCGGATGGCTGGGACATCTGGCGCGTGCCGGTCAGCGGTGCCGCCGCCGTGAATCTCACGCAGGATGGCAAGGCCAAGGGCATTCGTTACGGCCGGCCCATGATGCTCGAGCCTCGGCAACGCGGTGTGAACCTCGCCGCACCCTTCCTCGTCACGGCGCGCGTCGAGCGGACCAAGCGCGAGGGGATTCTCCGCGTCGATCCGCGCGCCGCACGCGTGACGGCGCTCGACTGGAAGGACGCGCGCATCATGCCCATGAAGGCGCGCAATGCCGACGTGTGGGTGGCGTCGATCTCGACCGCGGCGCGCTATCCCGATTACTGGCGCGTCACGTGGGGCGGCGATTCGCTGCGACTCACCGATGGCGCGCCGAACATGAACGGCGTGGCCTGGACACCTGGCGCACGCCTGGTCACGTACGTGAGCGACAAGGGTGACACGCTGCAGGGCGCGCTCTACCTGCCCGCCGGCTACGAGGAAGGCAAGCGCTACCCGACGGTGACGTACATCTACGAGAAGATGTCCGACAACCTGCATACGTTCTACGCGCCGTCGTTCTCGAGCTCGTATACGCCCAGCATCTACACGAGCCGCGGCTACGCCGTGTTCCAGCCGGACATCACGTACAAGATCAACGACCCCGGCATGTCGGCGGTGTGGTCGGTGATTCCGGCCATCAAGGCCGCGGTTGCCACCGGCATCGTGGACGAAGGGAAGGTCGGGCTGCACGGCCACTCGTGGGGCGGCTACCAGACGGCGTTCCTCGTGGGGCAGACGAACATCTTCAAGAGCGCCGTCGCGGGCGCGCCGCTCACCGACATGGTGAGCATGTACAGCTCGGTCTACTGGAACACCGGCTCCGCCAACCAGCCCATCTTCCAGAGCTCGCAGGGACGCTTCAAGGGCAACTTCATCGACAATCGTGACGCGTACGAGCGCAACTCGCCCAATCGCTACGCGAACAAGGTCGAGACCCCGCTCATCATCCTGCACAACGATCGCGATGGCGCGGTCGACTACAATCAAGGCATCACGTTCTACAACACCCTGCGGCAGCTCGACAAGGACGTCATCCTGCTCGAGTATCAGGGTGAGAACCATGGCCTGTCGCAGCTCAAGAACCGGCGCGACTACACCATTCGCCTCATGGAATGGTGGGACACGCACCTCAAGGGCGAACGCGCGCCGGAGTGGATCGAACGTGGCATTCCACGCCTCGAGATGGAGCGCCACTTCCGCGAGCGCAAGGGACTCTACGCGCCAGCGAAGAAGGACGAGCCGGCCAAGCCACGTATCGTGCCGTAACGCGCGCCCGCACAGCAACGCCAACGGCCCCGCTGCTCTTCGGAGCAGCGGGGCCGTTGGCGTTGAGCAAACGTCGCCGTCAGTCGAGCGATTGCAGGAAGGCGATCAGATCGGCGATTTCCGCATCCGTCAACTCGAGCGGATCGGCCGGTAGCGTCTGGTGCGCGGTCACCGCGCCAATCGCTTCCCCGCCCCCGACGTTGTAGAAGCGGATCACCTCCTCGAGCGTGCGGTACACGCCATTGTGCATGTAGGGCGCCGTGCGGGCGCTGTGTCGCACCGTGGGGGTCTTGAACGCAAACGCATGCAACGGATTCCGGTTGAGTGGTCCGCGCCCCGAGTCGGCGTCGACACGCGCGTTGCGCCACACCGCACGCGATGGCACACCGATCACTTCGTACTCCGCCTCCTCGTAGCGCGTGGGCACCACGCCATTGAAGAGCGGTGCGAAGTGGCACGTGCCACACGCCGCCTTGCCCATGTAGACGTTGAATCCGCGACGCGCACCCGCCGAGATGGCCAGCGAATCGCCGCGCAGCGCGCGGTCGAACGGCGCGTCCGTCACCGGCAGCGAGCGCACGTAGGCCGCCAGCGCGGCCGCAATGCGACGCGACGTGACCGCCGACGAGTCCGCCGGACCGCCAAAGGCGCGCGCGAACGACGCGCGGCGCACGGCGTCGGCGGCCCACCGCGTCGCCGTGCGCTCGAGATGACCCGCCATCTCCTTCGGATTCTCGACCACGTCGCGAGCCTGATCCTCCAGATACGCGAGGCGCCCTTCGGCGTGCAACGCCGGCTGCAGCGCCGCGTGCTGCAGCGTCGGCGTATTGCGGAGTACGGCGCGCGTCCCGCGCACCGGCTCGGCGCGTGCACGCCCGTCCTGAAACGCCTGCGACGGTTGGTGGCAGGTGGCGCAGCTGCGGGTGCCATCGCCCGACAGCGAGGCATCGTGAAACAGCGACGCACCAAGCGCCACCAGCGGCTCACTCGGGGCCGCAGCGTCCGTGGGCGCGAAGGCCATCGGATTCCACGCGTCCGCTTCGTACGGCGTCGGTGCGTCTGCACGCCATAGTCGCAGCTCGTCGGGAACGGGCACATCGAGCGCGCGCCGCACATCGGCTAGCGCGAGGCCGGCCGGTCGTGCGAAATCCACGATGAAGCCAAAGCGATCGAATGTCGCAAACGCGCTATCACGCTCCAGCGCCGTGATCGCGCGCGTGAGCAGCGTGTCGAGGCGACCGAACGTTGCGGCCGACGCGCCCGATGCGTACGGGATGAGCGCCGCCTGCACGCCACGCAGGGCATCCGCCGACTCCAGCACGCCAAGCCGAGCCACCGGGGAGTCGAAGCCGGAGAGACCGAGCGACACGACGCGCGCCAGTTCGCGGCGCAGCCCATCGAAGAGATGCTCGTCGGCAAACGTCACCTGCGCCGCGATGAGGCGCACGCGACCGAGCGTGGCGCGCGCATTGCGCACTTCTTCGCGGAGACGGTCGGTCTCGTCCTCGGTAACTGTCGGAAAGAGCAGCTCCTCGATGACCTGAAACCCCTCTGGCTCGCGTTGCGGCCGATCGCCCTCGTCATCGGCGACGCGCGGCAGCGCGGGACCATTGAGCGCCTGCGCGGCGGTTGGTGCCCACGTCTCGATGGCGTATTCGACACGCTTGTACGCACGACGTGCGTGTACGAATGCGCGCTGCGCGGCACGATCGCGCGTCGGGTTACCGAGAGTCGC